>NZ_JBHYXZ010000001.1:0-21166 GCF_042752395.1 Actinosynnema sp. NPDC059335
GGGTGGGGAGTTGTCTTAACCCCCCGGGGGGGGGGGGGGGGGCGCGCGCCCCCCCCCCGGGGCGCCCCCGGGCGCGGCTGCGCCGTCGCCCGCGCGGGTTCCCGGCGCGCCGGCTGGGCCTGCTCCCGTCGCGCGGGCTCGGGGCGCGTCGGTTCGGGACGCCGAACCGGATCCTTGCGCGCGCCGTCGCCGACCCGCTCGATCAGCTCGGTCCGGTCGGCCTGCGGCTTCTCCGCGGCCTTCTTCGTCACCGGCACGCCCGCGCCCGCCGTGATGATCCGCTTGTCGCCCACGGCCATCAGCCGGGACTGGTCGGACAGCGCGCGCATCCGGGTCGACTCCGCGCGCAGCGCCACCCGTTCGACCAGCACCTCGCCGCCGAGCAGGGCCTCCAGGTTCTCCCGCAGGGCGCGCAGCTCGGCGCGCAGCGCCTCCAGGTCGTCCTTGGCCTCCTCCTGCACCCGCTTGCGGGTCTCGGCCTCGACCTCCAGCTCGTACTCGCGCCGGGCGGCGATCTCGCGCTCCAGCTCCAGCTCGTAGACCGACTGCAGGTCGGCCACCTCGTCCTCGCGCTCGGTGACCTGCCTGCGGTAGCGCGCCGCGAGGAACGCGCCGACCAGCGCCGCCCACAGCGCCGCGACCACCGCCAGGCGCAGCCAGCGGGCGTTGTCGCTCAGCACCAGCACGGCCGCGGCGCCCAGTGCGAGCGCCAGTGCCGCTACCAGCAGCAGGCGCCCGGGGCCACGACCGTGATCTCGCTGCTCGTCCTCAGCCGACGCGCCTCGCCCGGTCATGGCGTCTACCGTACCGGTCAGTTATCCGATTGAGACCTCCGCGTCCGCATTCACTGGTCGAGGTGCGGGTCGTCGGGCGTCCTGCAGCAGCGCTCCAGCCACAGCGCGGCGGCGATCAGCAGCGCCGCGCAGACCACGCCGACGATCCCGCTGACCACGTCGTGCCCGGCCGCCTCGAACTCGTCGCGCACCGGCGCCACGTACACCAGCACGCCCGCCCACGCGCCGAGCATGATCGCGCCGAGCACCGACGACGCCTTGGCGAACGCGACCGCCCGCGCCGCCGTCAACGGCTCGACGGGGCGCGCGCCGGGCTTGCGCAGGATGCGGGCCCGCAGCGAGAACGCGAGCCACAGGTTCACCAGGGCGATCACCAGCAGGGTGAACCCGGCGAACGTCGGCAACGGCGGCAGCGTGTCGTAGGCGAGCCTGATCAGCAGGTGCGCGAGCAGGCCCGCGACGAGTCCGGCGGCGAGCAGGTCACGGGGCTTGGTGAACCTCACCCCACCATCGTCCCCGACTACTCGACCAGCGCGGCGTCGCGCCGGCCGAACAGCGACAGCACCGGGAGCCACGGCGCGGGATCGACGTCCCAGTCCAGCGCCCGCACCTGCGCCTCGCTGCGCCGCCCGCCCAGCACGCGCAGCAGCTCGAACGCCGACGTCCGCAGCCCGCCGACAGGCTCGCCCTCGCCCACGACCCGGTCGCCGTGCTCCAACGTGATCCGCAGCGCGGGCAGGCGCCCCTCCCGCAGGCGCCGGTCCAGCTCCTGCAACGGCCGCGTCAGCGCCGCCCGCACGGCCACGCCGTCGCGCTCCCCCGGCCGGCCCAGGGCGGTGCGGATGTCGTGCTCGTGCGAGACCACCTCGGTGACGAGCACCGCGCCCGTGGGCGAGTCGAACAACCCCTCGGACAGCTCGAAGTTCCGCTCCCACTCGACCAGCAGCTCGCCCATGGTCCGGTCACGCCGGTCGCGCACGTGCCGCTCGCCCCACGACCCGTCCGCGACGCCGTCGAGCCGCCGCTCGGTGACGTCGCCCAGCCCGCCGGCCAGGTGCGCGACCACGTCCTTGACCGTCCACCCGGGACACGCCGCGACCTCCGCGTCGGGGTCGCCGCCGGTGGCGAGGCCGATGATCCGCCGCCGGGCGGCGTCGTAAGTGACCGCGTTGCTCATCGCGCCACCTCCGCGGCCACGCTAACCCCGCCGCCCGGACCCCGCAGCGCCGATCAGGTCAGGCGGAGGTCGTCCCGCCGGGCGACCCCGTCGAGCCCGAGCGCGGCCAGCAGGTCGCGCACCGCGCCGTGCCCCGGCACCACCGCGTCCGGCTCCACGTCCAGCCACGGCGCGAGCACCGACGCGCGCTCGTGCGCGCCGGGGTGGGGCAGCAGCAGCTCCGGGTCCGCGGACCGCACGCCGTCCACGGTGACCACGTCCACGTCCAGGGTGCGCGGTCCCCAGCGCCGCTCCCGCACGCGGCCGGCCGCCCGCTCCAGCGCCTGGCCGCGGCGCAGCCAGCCCCACTCGTCCTCGTCGCCGGACACGACCAGCACCGCGTTGAGGAAGTCGCCCTGGTCGGTCACGCCCCACGGCGCGGTCTCGTACACCGGCGACGCGGCCACCAGCACGTCGGCGAACCCGGCCACCGCCAGCCGCAGGTAGCCGAGCCGGTCGCCCAGGTTCGAGCCGAGCGAGAGCACCGCCCTAGTCACGGGTCCGCCGGATCGTCACCGAGACGTCGCCGAACGCCAGCGGGATCGGCGCGGACGGCTTGTGCACGGTCACCTCGGTGGCCCGCACCCGCAGGTCGGTCATCACCTCGTCGGCGACCTTGCCCGCCACCGTCTCGATCAGGTCGTACGGCCCGCCCGCCACGATCGCCGCCGCCCGCTCGGCCAGCTCGCCGTAGTGCAGCGTCTCGCGCAGGTCGTCGGTGGCCGCCGCGCGCGACAGGTCGAGCCACGCGGTGATGTCGACCAGGAAGTCCTGGCCGTCCCGCTTCTCGTGCTCGAACACGCCGTGGAACCCGCGCACCCGCAGGCCGCGCAACGAGATCCGGTCAGTCATGCCCCTGCCTCCACGCCCGTGCCACCGCCACCGCGTCCAACGACCGCCCGACGTCGTGCACCCGCACGCCCCACGCGCCGTTGAACGCCGCCAGCGCCGACACCGCCGCGGTCGCGTCCTCGCGGCCGTCCGGCGCGCGGTCGCCCAGCAACGCGCCGAGGAAGCGCTTGCGCGACGCGCCGACCAGCACCGGGAACCCCAGCTCCAGCAGGGAGCCCAGGCCGTGCAGCAGCCGCCAGTTGTGCTCGGCGTTCTTCGCGAACCCCAGCCCGGGGTCGAGGACGATGGCGTCCGACGCCACCCCGGCGGCCAGCGCGTCGTCCACCCGGCGGCACAGCTCGTCGCGCACGTCCCGCACCACGTCGTCGTACACCGCGAGCCGGTCCATCCGCCTGCTGTGCCCGCGCCAGTGCATCAGCACGTACGGCACGCCCGCCGACGCCACCAGCGGCGCCATCCCCGGGTCGGCCAGCCCGCCGGACACGTCGTTGACGATCGACGCGCCCGCGTCCAGCGCGGCCCGCGCCACCTCGGCCCGGGTGGTGTCCACGCTGACCGGCACGCCCTCGGCGACCAGCGCCCGGATCACCGGGGCGACCCGCCGTGCCTCGACCTCGGGCGGCACCCGGTCCGCGCCGGGCCGGGTCGACTCGCCGCCGACGTCCACCAGGTCCGCGCCGCGCCGGAACATCGCCACGCCGTGTGCCACCGCGTCGTCCAGGTCGAGGTACCGGCCGCCGTCCGAGAACGAGTCCGGGGTGACGTTGAGCACGCCCATCACCACGCAGTGCCCCGGCCTGGGCACGCTCACCGCGAACGTCCCTTGATCAACTCGATGGCCTCCGCCCGCGACGACGCCGAGCTGCGCAGCAGCCCCCGCACCGCCGACGTCGTGGTCCGCGAGCCGGGCTTGCGCACGCCGCGCATGGCCATGCACAGGTGCTCGGCCTCGACCACCACGATCACGCCGCGCGGCTCCAGCCGCCGCATCAGCGCGTCGGCGACCTGCGAGGTGAGCCGCTCCTGCACCTGGGGCCGCTTGGCGTACAGGTCGACCAGCCGGGCCAGCTTCGACAGCCCGGTCACCCGGCCCTGCTCGTTCGGGATGTACCCGACGTGCGCGACGCCGTGGAACGGCAGCAGGTGGTGCTCGCAGAACGAGAACATCGGGATGTCGGTGACCAGCACCAACTCCTCGTGGCTCTCGTCGAACGTCCTCGCCAGCACGCTGTCCGGGTCGGTGTGCAGCCCGGCGAACAGCTCCCGGTACGCCCGCGCCACCCGCGCCGGCGTGTCGCGCAGCCCTTCCCGCTCCGGGTCCTCACCGCACGCGAGCAGCAGCTCGCGCACCGCCGCCTCGGCCCGCCGCTGGTCGAAGGGCCGGCGCGCGAGACCGGCCCCCCCGTTCGCGGAGGGGCCGGTCTGGTCGAGCGCGGTGCCGTTCTCGGTCACGTGCGGTTGTCCGGGTCCGTGTCGAAGGACCGCTTCCCCGAGTCCGCGTCCGTCGGCTCCGGCTGCCACGGGGGTGGCTGCCGGTCGCCGCCGGGCACCGTGGCCGGCGTCCACCCGGGCGGCGCGCCGTAGTTCGGCGGGCCGGACGACGGGTGCTGCGGCGGGTAGGGCTGCGCCTGCTGCGGGTAGGGCTGCGCCTGCGGCGGGTACGGCTGCGCCGGCGGGTACGGCGAACCCTGCACGCCGTTGCTGCCGTTCGGCGGCGTGGGCGTCGGGTCCGGCGTCGGCGGTTCGGCGTCGAGGGTGTCCTCGATCGCGGGCGGCCACGGCTCGCCGCGCTCCTTGGCCAGCTCCGCCGGGGTCTTGACCGGCGGCTTGTCCGACGGGGTGCGGTGGCCGAAGTCGTTGAACTTGGTGATCCGCGGGCGCTTCTCGACCTTGGCGAAGATCCGCTCCAGGTCCTTCTGGTGCAGGGTCTCCTTCTCGATCAGCTCCAGCGTGAGCGCGTCGAGCA
Organism: Actinosynnema sp. NPDC059335; assembly: GCF_042752395.1. Lineage (NCBI taxonomy): Bacteria > Bacillati > Actinomycetota > Actinomycetes > Pseudonocardiales > Pseudonocardiaceae > Actinosynnema > Actinosynnema sp. NPDC059335. Next base: position 4,829 of record NZ_JBHYXZ010000001.1, read on the forward strand.
CGTCGCGGTAGGTGTTGAGCACCTCGTACGCCTCGGTGTGCGCGGCCTCGATCAGCTCGCGGACTTCCTCGTCGATCTCGTGCGCGACCTCGAGCGAGTAGTCGGCCTGCCGGCCCGCCGTGCGGCCGAGGAACGGCTCGCCCTGCTCCTGGCCGTACTTGACCGCGCCGAGCCGGGCGGACATGCCGTACTCGGTGACCATCGCGCGGGCGATCTTGGTCGCCTGCTCGATGTCGTTGGACGCGCCCGTGGTCGGCTCGTGGAAGACCAGCTCCTCGGCGGAGCGGCCGCCCAGCGCGAACACCAGCCGGGCGATCATCTCGGACCTGGTCATCAGGTCCTTGTCCTCCTCGGGCACGGACAGGGTGTGGCCACCCGTCCGGCCGCGGGCGAGGATCGTGACCTTGTAGACCGGGTCGATGTCCGGCATGGCCCACGCGGCCAGGGCGTGCCCGGCCTCGTGGTAGGCGGTGATCTTCTTCTCCTTCTCGGAGATGATCCGGCTCTTGCGGGCCGGGCCGCCGATCACGCGGTCCACCGACTCCTCCAGCGCGGCGCCGGTGATGACCGTGCCGTTCTGGCGGGCGGTGAGCAGCGCGGCCTCGTTGATCACGTTGGCGAGGTCCGCGCCGGAGAAGCCGACGGTGCGCTTGGCCAGGCCGTCCAGGTCCGTGTCCGGGGCCAACGGCTTGCCCTTGGCGTGCACCCGGAGGATCTGCTTGCGGCCCTTGAGGTCGGGCGCGGACACCGGGATCTGCCGGTCGAAGCGGCCGGGGCGCAGCAGCGCCGGGTCCAGGATGTCGGGCCGGTTGGTGGCCGCGATCAGGATGATCCCGCCGCGCGAGTCGAAGCCGTCCATCTCGACGAGGAGCTGGTTGAGCGTCTGCTCGCGCTCGTCGTGCCCGCCGCCGAGGCCCGCGCCGCGGTGGCGGCCGACCGCGTCGATCTCGTCCACGAAGATGATGCACGGCGCGTTCTGCTTGGCCTGCTCGAACAGGTCGCGCACGCGCGAGGCGCCGACGCCGACGAACATCTCCACGAAGTCGGAGCCGGAGATCGAGTAGAACGGCACCCCGGCCTCGCCGGCCACGGCGCGCGCGAGCAGCGTCTTGCCGGTGCCGGGCGGGCCGTAGAGCAGCACGCCCTTGGGGATCTTCGCGCCCAGGGCCTGGTAGCGGCCCGGGTTCTGCAGGAAGTCCTTGATCTCGTACAGCTCTTCGACGGCCTCCTCGGCGCCCGCGACGTCGGCGAACGTCGTCTTGGGCATGTCCTTGGACAGCTGCTTGGCCTTGGACTTGCCGAAGTTCAGGACGCGGTTGCCCCCGCCCTGGGCGTTGTTCATCATCCACATCAGCAGGAGCAGCAGCAGGCCGAGCGGGACCAGGTACAGCAGCATCTGCATCAGGAACGAGTCCTGGGTGACCTTGGTCTCGACGACCGGCTTGTTGCTCGCCTGGTCGAGGATGGTGAAGACCTCGTCCGTCGAGCTCGCCGGGAACTGGGCGCGCACGCGGTTGCTGCCCTCGACGGTCACCCCGTCGTTGAGGGTGAGCTTGAGGAGCTGCTCCTTGTCCTCGATCGTGGCTTCCTTGACCTGGCCGTCCCGGATCTGTTGCAGTGCCTGGGACGTCTTGATCGGGGTGTAGCCCCGGTTGTCGTCGAAGAGCACGTTGAAGGCGTAAAAGAGCAGCAACACCGCCACGATCCACAGCAGCGGGTTGCGAAGCAGGCGCTTGCGGTCCATGCACTTACGGCCGGCGGGCGGCCTCGACCCTCCCTGACTTGTCGACGGGCGCAGACGGGCACACCCGTCCGACCAGACTACCGCCCATGGCTCGGGCGGAGCGCTCCGCGTGCGGGCCCTGTCGCGTCTTGCCGGACCAACGGGCGAGGGCCGCCCGGTGTTCCCGTGGTGACCGCGGACACGGAGCGCAGGTCAACGGCGGTTCGGCGGGCCGGTCGACGCGATCGTGAACCGGGCGGGCGTGGGGGCCGTAACCCTGACCGGGGGTAGTGCGTTACTAGCAGGTAGCAACAACGTGAGGACCGTTCGAGTGACGTAGAACACGAGAGTTTGTCACGTGAGTGAGCCGTGTCATCCTCGGCTTCACCCAGTGCTCGTCACCCTCCACCCGAAAGGGTGAACACCACCGAGGTACGTCACATGTCAGCTCGCAACCCGGAGCGCGGCCGCCTCCGCCGCGCCGTCCTGCCCGTGGGCGCGCTGCTGGGCGTCGTCGCCGCGGCGGGCATCACCGTCGTGGCGCTGCGGGCCACCAGCGGACCCGAGTGCCGGGGCACGCTGCCCCTCAAGGTCGCGGTCACCCCCGCGGTCGAGGAGGTCGTGCGCGGCGCGGCGGACGACTACCAGGCGGACCGGCCCATGGTCGACGGCAGGTGCGTGCAGGTGCAGGTCGAGGCGCGCGGCGCGGCCGACGTGGCCAACGAGCTGCCGACGGCCCAGATCAACCCGCCCGCGCTGTGGGTGCCGGACTCGTCCATGTGGGCCGCCCAGACCCAGCGGCAGGCAGGCGACGAGGGCGCGGACGCCCCGCGGCTGGACGTGCGGGCGTCGCTGGCCAGCTCGCCGGTCGTCATCGCCGGCTCCGAGCGGTCCATGAGCGCGCTCGGCTGGCCGATCACGCACGTGTCGTGGGCGAAGGTGGTCGACCCGACCGTGCCGGTGACGCTGAGCGACCCGACCACGTCCACCGAGGGCCTGGCCACGCTCGCGGTCATCCGCTCGCAGCTCGGCAACCCGGACGGCACGCCGAAGCCCGAGCTGATCGGCGCGCTGCTGCGGGTCGGCCGCAACGCGCTGCCGTCCGTGCGGGACGCGTTCGGCAAGGTCGTGCAGGGCGAGGAGAACGCGCCGGTGTTCACCGCGTCGGAGCAGTCCGTGCTGTCCGCCAACCGGGCCGCGGGCTCCCGGCGGGTGGTCGCCTCGTACCCCAAGGAGGGCACGGTCGCGTTCGACTACCCGGTGGTGCGGGTCGGCCGGGCGGGCGAGCAGGACGGCGTCGCGGAGGCCGCGGAGGGCTTCGAGCAGGCGTTGCGCACCGACCGGACCGCGCAGCGGTTCGCCGAGGCGGGTTTCCGCACGCCCGACGGGCGGGCGCCGGGCGGCTGGACGAACGACGCGGACGGCGTGCGCGGCGACGACGTGACCGTGGTGGCCACGCCGGACCCCGACCAGGTCGCCGAGCTGCTGCGCACGTGGGGCGCGGTGAGCCTGGACACCCGGCTGCTCGCGGTGCTGGACGTGTCCGGCTCGATGGCCGAGAAGATGAGCAACGGCCAGACCCGGGTCGAGGCGGCCCGCGAGGCGGCGCTGACCGCGTTGGGCATGCTGCCCGACACCTCGGAGATCGGCCTCTGGGCGTTCTCGACGGACAAGAACCCGCCGGACGACTGGGTCGAGCTGGTGCCGGTCGGGCCGCTGGGCGAGCCGATCAACGGCGCGCCGCGCCGGGTGCAGCTGCAGAAGGGCGCGGGCAGCCTGCCCGGCCTGGTCGGCGGCGGGACGGCGCTGAACGAGACCGCGCTGGCCGCGTTCCGGCACGTGCAGCGGACCTACGACCCGTCGAAGATCAATTCGGTCACGCTGATCACCGACGGCAGCAACGACGACATCTCCAGCATCGACCTGCCCGGCCTGCTGGCCACCCTGAAGCGGGAAGCCGACCCGGCCCGCCCGGTGCCGATGATCATGGTGGGGCTGGGCGCGGACGCCGACATGAACGCGCTGCGGCAGATCGCCGAGGCCACCGGCGGCAAGGCGTACCAGGCCATGGAGCCGGAGGACATCCGCGGCGTCCTGCTGGACGGCATCTCCCAGCGCCGCTGCCGGCCGAACTGTTAGAGGACCCGACCACCCCGCGAGGCCGCGTCGGCCTGTCGCGTCGCCTTTCCCGCCGATCACGCTCTTCGATCGGCGGGACACGCGGCGCGATGGGCCGACTCCCCAGGCGGCCGAGCCCGCCGTCTGCGGAGCAGCGGCAACCTCACCCCGAGTAGACCTTGGGGTCCAGGGTGCCGATGTAGGGCAGGTCGCGGTAGCGCTCGGAGTAGTCGAGGCCGTAGCCGACGACGAACTCGTTCGGGATCTCGAAACCGACGTACTTGACCGGCACCTCGACCTTCACGGCGTCGGGCTTGCGCAGCAGCGTGCAGACCTCCAGCGACCGCGGCTTGCGCGACGCGAGGTTCTTGAGCAGCCACGACAGCGTGAGGCCGGAGTCGATGATGTCCTCGACGATGAGCACGTCGCGGTCCGCGATGTCGCGGTCGAGGTCCTTGAGGATGCGGACCACCCCCGAGGACGAGGTGGACGAGCCGTAGGAGCTGACCGCCATGAACTCGAGCTGCACCGGGACCGGGAGCGCCCTGGCCAGGTCGGTCATGAACATCACCGCGCCCTTCAGCACGGTGATCAGCACCAGGTCGTTGCCGCCGTCGGCCGGGTAGTCAGCCGCGACCTTGTTGGCCAGCTCGGTGACCTTGTCGCTGATCTCCTGCTCGGTGATGAGCACGGAGCTGATGTCGCCGTCGTACACGGACGGTTCCCCTTTTGTCATGACTGCACTGGTTCCACTCGCAGCCTGCCATGCGCGCGCCGAGCCACAAAGCCGCCCGGGAGCCACACGCCGCCCTGCCCGCGCCACTCGCTCACCAGCGCGTCCACCCGGCGCAGGTGCGAGTCGGACAACTCGGGCACCCGCTCCGCGAGCAGCCAACGCCGCAGGACGCGGCGGCGCAACGCGGCCGGCAGGCGGCCCACGTCGGTCACCGAGCGGCAGTCGCCGTCGAAGCGCTCGGCCAGCTCGTCCAGCGCGTCGTTGTCCTCGCGGAGCTGGGCGGCGGTGCGGGCGAGGGCGTCGGCCACGCCGCCCTGGAGCACGTCCTCCAGCAGCGGCAGGACTTCCCGGCGCAGGCGGACCCTGGTGAAGCGGGGGTCGGCGTTGTGCGGGTCGTCCCACGGGGTCAGGCCGAGTTCGTCACACGCGGCCTTCGTCACGGCCCGGGGCACCCGCAGCAGCGGCCGGCCCCACGGCGGGTCGTGCGGGCGCATGCCGGCGATGCTGCGCGGCCCGGAGCCGCGGCCGAGGCCGAGCAGGACCGTCTCGGCCTGGTCGTCACGGGTGTGGCCGAGCAGCACGAGGCCGCGTTCCGGCCGCAGGGCGGCGTACCGGGCCCGGCGCGCGGCCGCCTCAGGTCCACCCGATCCGGTGACGACCACCCGGCGTACCTCGGCGGTCAGGCCCAGTTCCCGGCACGTGCCGGCGGCGCGCTCGGCGACCTCGGCCGAGCCGGGTTGCAGGCCGTGGTCCACGACGACGGCGGACGCCTCGGTCAGCCCCGCCGTCACGGCGGCCAGCGCGAGCGAGTCCGCCCCGCCGCTCACCGCGACGGTGACCCGCTCGGGCCGGTGCTCGCGCAGGAACCGCTTCACCGCCGTGCGCACCTCGGCGAGCGGTCCGTTCACGGTTGGACGCGACGCAGCCACGCGGCCGGGTCGGCGATCTCCGCACGGGTCGGGAGGGTGTCGGCACTGGTCCAGACGGTGTTGAAGCGCTCCATGCCCACCGCGTCGACCACGTGCCCGGTGAACGCCGCGCCCTCCGCGTACTGGCGGACCTTGGCCTCGACGCCGAGGAGCGTGCGCAGCACCCGGTCCAGCAGGCCGCCGCCCTGGCGGCGGGCGGTGAAGCGCTCGCGGATGGTGCGCACCGACGGCACGACGTCCGGGCCGACGGCGTCCATGACGTGGTCGGCGTGGCCCTCCAGCAGGGTCGACAACGCGATGAGGCGGTCGAGCACCTCCCGCTGGGCCGGGCTCTGGAGCAGGTCCACCAGGCCGCCCGCCTCGCGCAGCCGCTTGGGCAGGTCGCGCAGGCGGGGCGCGGAGCTCTCGTCCATGCTGCCCAGCAGCGCCGCCACCAGGCCCGCGAAGTGGTCGGCCAGCCACGGCACGGCGGTGAACTGGAGCCGGTGGGTGCCCTCGTGCAGGCAGACCCACATGCTGAAGTCCTCGCCGGAGACGTCGAGCGCGCGCTGGGCCCCGACGATGTTCGGCGCCACGAGCAGCAGCCGGCCGCCCTCGGAGAACGGGTCGTACTGGCCGAGCACCCGGCCGCTGAGGAACGCGATGACGACGCCCGCCTGCACGCCCGCCGTGCCCGCCAGGACGCCGCTGAGCGCGCCGGACTGCCTCGGCAGCGCCCCGTCGGTCAGGGCGGAGAGGCCGCGCACGGCCGCGCGCACCCACCCCGGGCGGTCGACGACCTCGCCCTGCTGGAGCGGCAGCCCGTGGCCGAGGCCGGTGAGCGCGCGCACGTGCACCTCGGCGTCCACGGCGAGTTCCCGCAGGCGGTGCACGGCCACGTCGGCCTCGGCTCTGGGCACGATCGGGCCGGGGCGGAGGAGCCTGGTCGCCGTGGTGACGGCCAGGGCCCAATCGACCGGGGCACTGCGGTCCTGCGTCGCCGGGTTCACCCTCCTGACGCTACCTGCGCGGACCACCGGGACAACACTCCCGTCCACGCCTCCCGAACGTAGGGCTCACGCGCGAGTCCCACGTTCGGAACGCGAGTGTCCTACGTTCGGAACGCGTGTGTCCTACGTTCGGAACGCGTGTGTCCTACGTTGGGAACACCCGGGTTCACCGCTCAGGACGTGCAGCCGCAGGTGCGCAGCGCCGCCGCCATCTCGTCCAGCCCGCCGCGCACCAGCGTGTTGTTCGGTTCGGGGCTCAACGACATGAACGCGAACACCAGCAGTCGGCCGTCGGTGTCCACCACCACGCCCGCGAGCGTGTTCACGCTCGTCAACGTGCCCGTCTTGGCCCGGACCCAGCCGCGCCCGCCGGCGCCCCACTGCTCGTAGCGCCCGGCCAGCGTGCCGCTGCCGCCCGCCACCGGCAGGGCCGTCAGCAGCGGCCGCAGCTTCGCCGTCTTCGGGTCGGACGCGTCGGGCTTGGCCGCCACCGCCAGGACGTCCGCGAGCAGCTTGGCGGGCACCTTGTCGTTCGGCGACAACCCGCTGCCGTCCACGATCGTCGACGTCGACAGGTCGAACCCGTTCTCGGTCAGCACGTCCCGCACCGCCTTGGCCGCGCCCGTGAACGACGGCTCCAGCCCCCGCGCCTTGGCCACCTCGCGCGCCATCGTCTCGGCCAGCACGTTGTCCGAGATCTGCATGAGGTTCTCGACCAACCGGTCCACCGGCGCGGACTGCACCTCGCCGAGCACCTCCGCGCCCGACGACGCCACCCCGGCCGCCACCGCGGGCACGCCGAGCCGCTGCGCCAACGCCCGCGCGGCCGCCTCGGCGGGCGTGGACGTGCGCGGCGTGTCGTACTTGGTGGGGTCGCCGCGACCGCCGTCCAGCATCACGGGCTCGATCGGCGAGACGTACCCGTTCGGCACGTCGCCGGGGTCCCAGCCCGGGGCCATGCCGGGCCCCGCGTACCGCGACACGTCGTACTGCACCTGCGTGATCTGGCCGCCCGAGGCGCGCACCTGCGCCGCGAGGTCGTCCATCGTCGCCGCGCCGGGGTACACCGTGGTCTGCCCGGCGGGCAGGGACGACAGCGTCGGGTCGCCGCCGCCCACCAGCACCACCGACCCCGGCTGCGAGCCCCGCACGACCTTGGTCGAGAACCGCGACGTGTGGTCGAGCGCCAGCAGCGCCGCCGCCGCGGTCAGGACCTTGATCGTGGACGCGGGCGTCTGCGGGGCCGTCTCGCCCTGGTTCCACAGCGCGGTGCCGGTGGCCGGGTCCACCACCAGGCCGGACAGCGGCGCGAGGACGCCGTTCGCCGCGGGGCCGGCCAGCACCGCCCGCACGCCCGCGGCCGTCGGCGCGGCCCCGCCCGTGCCCACGGCCTGCATCGCCAACGTCACGGGCGCGGGCGGCGACGGCGCGGCGGTCGTCGCGGCGGGCGTGCCGTCGAACCACCCCTGGCGCGTGCCGACCACCGCCGTGCCGGCGAGCGCGACCACCAGGAGCGCCACGGCGGCGAACACGAACGGGCGCTTGCGCCGCCGTGCCGGCGGCGAAGGCTCTTCACGTTCCGTGATCGGTTCAGGGACCGGTTCAGGTTCCGACTTGATCTCTTTCCGCGGCGGCGCGGGGGGCGGCGCAACGGGCTTCGGCGGCACCCGCGGGGGCTCGGCCGGCGTCGGGGCGCTGATCCGCACCGTCGGCGGGTCAGGCCGTCTGACCTGCATCGTCGGCGGCTCGCGGTCGACCTCGTCACCGTCAACGGTCGGCCACGATGGCTCGTCGGGCACGCAGTCCTCCGCGGTCGGGTACGGGCAACGTCACACCCTCGGCAAAGGGTTGACGAGACGTCGTAGTCCACACTAGTGGCGTAACGAACGGCGAAGACGAGCGAGGACCGCGCAGTGGAGTTCGACGTCACCATCGAGATCCCCAAGGGGGTCCGCAACAAGTACGAGATGGACCACAAGACGGGGCGCATCCGGCTCGACCGGACCCTGTTCACGGCCACTCAGTACCCGGCGGACTACGGGTTCGTCGACGACACGCTCGGCGAGGACGGCGACCCGCTCGACGCGCTCGTGCTCGTCCAGGAGCCGACGTTCCCCGGCTGCCTGATCCGGGCCCGCGCGATCGGCATGTTCCGCATGACCGACGAGAAGGGCGGCGACGACAAGCTGCTCTGCGTCCCGGCGGAGGACCCGCGGTCGGAGCACCTGCGCGACATCCACCACCTGAACGAGTTCTACCGGCTGGAGATCCAGCACTTCTTCGAGGTCTACAAGGACCTGGAGCCGGGCAAGAGCGTCGAGGGCGCGACGTGGGTCGGCCGCACCGAGGCCGAGGCCGAGATCGTCCGCTCCTACCAGCGGTTGAAGGACGCCGTCGCGCGCGGCGAGGAGCACTGACCCGGACACCGCGCCGACACGCCGAAGAGGCCCGCCCCACGCCGGGGACGGGCCTCTTCGCGTTCGACGGTCAGTGCATCGCGATCGGGGCCGGCTGCTCGCCCTCGTCGCTCGCGTCCTTCACCCGCTCCAGGCCGGAGCGGTTGGACAGCGGCACCTCGCGCAGGAACCAGACCACCGCGAAGCCCACCAGCGTCACCACGCTGCCGACCAGGAACACCAGGTCGATCGAGCCGGAGAAGCCGTCCAGGAACGGCCGGGCCAGCACGCGGTCGAGCGTGGTCAGGAACTCCGTGTTGTCCAGGTCGAACCCGGACCCGCTCTGCAGGCCGGCGGCGAACTCGCGGTTCTCCGGCCGGGCCAGCGCCGCCTGGAACTCGGGCGTGCCGGCCGCCGCGCGCAGCGCGTTGCCGATCTTGTCGCCGACCGTGCTGAACAGGATCGACAGGAACACCGCGGTGCCGACCGTGCCGCCGATCTGGCGGAAGAACGTGGCCGACGAGGTCGCCACGCCCATGTCGCGCGGCTCGGCGTCGTTCTGGATCGCCACCAGCAGGGTCTGCATGCACAGGCCCAGGCCCGCGCCGGTGAAGAACATCAGCACCAGCGGCTGGTAGATCGGCGTGTCCGTGCCGACCCAGCTGAACAGGAACAGCGTGATCGTCATCAGGCCGAACCCGAGCACCGGGAACACCTTGTAGCGGCCGGTCTTCGCGGTGATGTTGCCGCTCGTGCCCGCCGCGGTCATGATGCCGAGCGTCAGCGGCAGCATCATCAGGCCGGACTGGGTGGCCGAGTACCCCTTGACGATCTGCAGGTACAGCGGCAGCGACACCATCGCGCCGAACATGCCGACGCCCAGGATGAAGTTGATCGTGTTGCCGAGCGAGAACGTCTGCCGGCGGAACAGGCGCAGCGGGAGCAGCGCCTCGTCGCCCATGCGCTTCTCGGCCAGCACGAACCCGACCAGGCCGACCACGCCGATGACGTACATCGCGATCGCGGTGCCCGACGCCCAGCCCCACTCGCGGCCCTGCTCGGCCACGATCAGCAGCGGCACCAGGCCGAGGGTCAGCAGGCCCGCGCCGACGAAGTCGATCCGGTGGTTCACCCGCTGGTGCGGGATGTTGAGCACCTTGGCGACCACGACCAGCGCGACCAGCGCGACCGGCACGTTGATCAGGAACACCCAGCGCCAGCCGGCCGTGCCCAGGAACGACTCCATGCCCGCGAACAGGCCGCCGACCACGGGGCCCGCGACGCTGGAGATGCCGAACACCGCCATGAAGTAGCCGGTGTAGCGGCTGCGCTCGCGCGGCGAGGTGATGTCCGCCAGGATCGCCATGGCCAGCGACATCAGGCCGCCCGCGCCGAGGCCCTGCACCGCCCGGAACGCGGCCAGCTCGTACATCGAGTTCGCGATGCCGGACAGCAGCGAACCCGCGAGGAACAGGGAGATCGCGGTCAGGTACATCGGCTTGCGGCCGTAGATGTCGGACAGCTTGCCGTACAGCGGCGTCGAGACCGTCGCGGTGATGAGGTACGCGGTGGTCGCCCACGCCTGCAGCGTCTGGCCGTGCAGCTCGTCCGCGATGGTCTTCATGGCCGTGGCCACGATCATCTGGTCGAGCGCGGCCAGGAACAGCCCGAGCAGCAGGCCCGACAGGATCGTCAGGATCTGCCGGTGGGTGAGCAGGGCGGCGCCGGGTGGCGGCGCGTCCGCTCGGGTTGTCGTTTCCGACATCACTTCTCCCCTTCTGAGCGCGGCCCCAGTCCGCCCTCAGCGATGAAATCCGGGAGCGCCTTCTCGTAGTCCCCCACGAAGCGCTCGAAGTACTCGATGAACCGGGTCCACTCCTGCGGGGACCAGTCCGAGAACAGGCGGGCCAGCGCCTGGTTGCGCTGCTCGCGGCGTTCGGCGAGCAGGCGTTGCCCCGCCTCCGTCACCGCCAGCACGCTCGCGCGGCCGTCCTCCGGGTCGGCCCGGCGTTCCACCAGGCCGTCCTTCACCAGCGTCGCCACCTGCCGGCTGACCGTGGACGGGTCGGAGTACACGGCCTCGGCCAACGCGCTCGACCGCGACGGCCCCAGGTGGTTCAGGTTCGCCAGGAGCACGAAGGACGCCTTGTCCAGGCCCGACTTGCTCAGGTGCGCGGCGACGCAGGCGTGCATCTTGTTCAGGCGGACCAGCGCCATGCCGACCCGGTCGGCCAGGGCGAGCTGGTCGGCCCTCACGTCGTCACCCACCGGGGTCACCATCGCACGCTCCGTTTGCTTGCATCAAACAACTAGTTGCCGAATACAAGCATGCGCTCGGTCACGGGCTCCTGGCAAACGAAATACCGGTGACGCGCGTCTCGTGGTTACCGGCCGGTAGCATCCTGGCCATGAGCGCTGACCACTCGTTCGTCGCGGACGCGATGAAGCAGGCCGTGCCGTGGGTGAAGACCGCCGGCGTGGAGTTCCTCGACGTCACGGGCGACCGCGTGGTCGCCGAGCTGCCCGACCGGGAGGAGGTGCGCAACCACGTCGGCGGCCCGCACGCGGCGATGATGTTCGGCGTCGCGGAGACCGCCTCGGGCGCGGTGGTGATGGCCGCGTTCGCCCCGCACCTGGCCACCGCCACGCCGCTGGTCGTCCGGTCGGAGATCGCCTACCGGAAGCTGGCGCTGGGCGTGCTGCGCGCCGAGGCCGTGCTGGGCCGGCCCGCGGCGGAGGTGGTGGCCGAGCTGGAGTCGGGCACGCGGCCGGAGTTCCCGGTCGCCGTGACCATCACCGACGCGGACGGCGTGACCACCGGCGAGATGACCGTCGTCTGGACCCTGCGCCCGAACCGCTGACGGCGAGTGATCAACCGGACGTGCCCAGTGGTGGACGCCCGCACGATCACCCTTTCCGGCGGAGGACGGGTGCGGCCGGCCGGGCCGGCGCAGCCGGGCGAGTGCTGGGCGGCGTCCGCCACCGCCTCCCGCGCCCGTGCCGACCTACGCCCCGCCCCCGCCGGCTCCCCGGCCCGAACCGCCGGCCGCCGCGTACTACGCGAACTGCGACGCCGTCCGCGCCGCGGGCAAGGCGCCCCTCTACGCCGGCGACCCCGGCTACCGCGCGGCGCTGGACCGGGACAAGGACGGGGTCGCCTGCGAGTAGGTTGCCCGTCGTGAAGGTGGACCGGGTGGAGGTCGGCTACGACCCGCTCACCGTGCCGGCCGCGGCGCGGGCGGCGGAGGCCGAGGGGTGCGACGGGTTCTGGCTGGCCGAGACCCGGCACGACCCGTTCGTCGCGCTGGCCCGCGTGGCCGGCGCGGTGGAGCGGATCGAGCTGGGCACGGCCATCGCGGTGGCGTTCGCGCGCAACCCGATGAGCACCGCGGTGCTCGCCAACGACCTCCAGCTGCTGTCCGGCGGCCGGTTCCACCTCGGCCTCGGGTCGCAGGTGGAGCCGCACATCACCAAGCGGTTCGGCATGCCCTGGTCGCGGCCCGCCGCCCGGATGCGCGAGTTCGTGCTGGCGCTGCGCGCCATCTGGCACGCCTGGGCCACCGGCGAACGGCCGCGGTTCCGGGGCGAGTTCTTCACCCACACCCTCATGACGCCGTTCTTCGACCCCGGCCCGAACCCGCACGGCCCGCCGAAGGTGTGGCTGGCGGGCGTCGGCGAGCTGATGACCGAGGTCGCGGGCGAGGTGGCGGACGGCTTCCTGTGCCACGCCTTCACCACCGAGCGCTACCTGCGCGAGGTGACGCTGCCCGCGCTGGCGCGCGGCCGCGCCAGGGCGGGCAAACCCCTGGCGGGGCTGGAGATCAGCGGGCCGTCGCTGGTGGCGTGCGACGAGGAGGGGGTGGCCGAGGCGCGGCGCCAGATCGCCTTCTACGGCTCGACGCCCGCCTACCGCAAGGTCCTGGACCTGCACGGCTGGGGCGACCTGCACGAGGAGCTGCACCGCCTGTCGCGGCGGCAGCGGTGGGACGACATGACCGCGGCCGTCACCGACGAGGTCCTGGCCGCCTTCGCCGTCGTGGGCACGCCCGCCGAGGTGAAGGCCGAGCTGACCCGCCGCTACGGCGACGTGATCACCCGGATCGCGGCCCCGGTGCTCAGGACCGGATGAGGTGACGCCCGCTCGGCTCGTCCCGCATCCAGTGCCGGAACAGCTCGGCCCGGGCGCGCGCCACGGCGCACCGCCGCACCCAGCGCCGGCGGCCGACCCGCGCCGCGAGAACGGCCAGCGGCAACGCCAACACGGTCAGCAGGACCATCGTGACCATCGCCATCACCTCCACGGTGGCAACGACACCCTCGCTCACCGCTGACGCCGATGGGGAAAAGGTCACCCGGACGGAGCAACGCCGCCGTCCCACCCGTGACGGACCGGGTTCGACCGGAAAAGAAAGAGGACCAAGCCGGTCGCCCGACTTGGTCCCCGTCCCGCTGAGCCGCCTGTCGGAATCGAACCGACGACCTGCTCATTACGAGTGAGCCGCTCTGGCCGACTGAGCTAAGGCGGCGAGACGCGACAACTATAGCCCAACGCCCCGGCGTCACCGCACCGGGGTTGGGTCGTTAGAGCGGGCAGTGACGGCGCTCACCCCGACGTCGCGACGAGAGGCCGCTCCCCGGGAGGTTCGACCGCATGCGCCTGATGGCCCTGCCCGCCGCCGCCGTGCTGGTCGCGCTCTGCGCCGCGCCCGCCCTCGCCCAGCCGACCACGACGCCGGTGCCCGGACCGCGGGACCCGGACCAGCCGCCGATGTCCGCCACGCCCGCGCCCACCGCCCACGCGATCGGCGACGCGGGCACCGGGCTGGCCGTGGTCCGGCTCGCGCCGGGCTCGACGCCGACCGCCTCGATCCTGCCCGGCTTCGGCGAGCAACTGCCCGAGCGGTCCGCGGCGGAGATCGGGGTCGGGCTCGCGTCCGCCCAGGCCAACACCGAGGCGTTCCTGACCTACGAGCGGGCCGTGGCGCAGGCTTCGCCCCTGGGCTTCGCCGTGGGGGGCCGCGCGCCGCAGACGCCCGGCACGCTCGTGCAGACCGCCTCGCCGGACAACGCCGCGCCCGTCACCGGCGGCCTCACGCCGCCCGCCACCCCGCTGGACGCCCTGCTCGAGGTCGGCCTGCTCGACGGCAGCGCCCACGCCCGCTGGGACGACCGGCTCGGCCCGTGCGTGACGCCGCTCGCCGACGCCAAGACCTCCGTCGCGTCCCTCAGCGTCCTCAACGCGATCCCCACCCTGCCGAGCACCCCCGACCTCACCGGCCTGCTCGCCCAGGACCAGCCCCGGCTCGACGCCGCCGCGCGGCAGTCCCTGGTCGACACCGTCAAGCAGCTCACCGCGCCGCTCAGCCGACTCGGCGGCCTGCTCTCCGGCACACCCGACACCGGCGCGAACGGCTCGCTGCTCAGCCTCCCCGAGACGCTCCGCGCCCACTCCGTGGTCGAGCTGGTCGACCTGCCCGGCAGCCCCAACAAGGCCGTCAAGTCGACGTCCACGCTCCAGGCGGCGAGCATCCGCCTCCTGGCCGGCACGCCGGCCGAGATCCGCGTCGACGTGGTGAGCCAACCGACGCTCGTCGCGCTGTCCACCGGCGACCGGGCCACCTCGTCGATCTCCTACACCGCGCCCGTGCTGCGGGTGAGCCAGGGCGGCCGGGAGCTGGGCACGCTCGACGCCGCCAACCCGAAGCTCGACGTGCCGATCGGCCTCGTCCCGGGCCGGGACCTGCCGCTCGTCGGGGCCCTGGCGGACGGCCTGCCCAAGCTCGACATCGGCGTGCTGCGCCTCCAGGTCGCGCAGCTCAACCGGAAGGACACCGACCTCGACGGCCCCCTCCAGCAGGGCGGACCCACCATCAAGGGGTTCATGCTCGGGGCCACCGCGCGCCTGCTCGACCTCCAGCTGCTGCCGACCGACGCGCTCGGTCTGCCGAACCTGCCATCGGCGCTGGCGCAGGTGTCCCTGGGCGAGCAGGTCGTGCGCGCGGCGGCCCCGACCGGCGGCGTCGTCTGCGCGCCCCCCGCGACCCCGCCGGGTGGCGGCGGGCAGGCGGCGCCACCGACGCCGGGCCAGCAGCTGGCCTACACGAACGCGGCGTACCGGACGGTCCCGATCTTCTGGACCGGCACGGCGCTGCTGCTGATCGGCGTCATCGTCGTCGCCGCCCTGCCGGCCCGACGCCCGACCGCCGCCACGCCCCGGCCGCCCTCGGCCTGAGCCCCGTCAGCCGCGCTGCAACGTGGTCAGCATCGCCTCGATGGCGATGCGCGGCTTCACGTTCAGCTCCAGCGCGGTCCGGCAGTTCAGCACCGCCTCCAGCCGCCGCAGCGTCGACTCCGGCGTCCACGCCGCCGCCGCGGCCCGCGCGTCACCGGCCCGGTCGGGGTGGTTGAGCGCGGCCGGCGCGCCCGCGGCGGTCACCAGCACGTCCCGGTAGAACGCGGCCAGGTCGACCAGCGCCTGGTCGAGCGAGTCGCGCTGGGTCCGGGTGGCCCGCGACTTCTGCCGCTTCTCCAGGTCCTTCAGCGCGCCCTTCGCGCCCCGGGTCGCGGCGGCCGTGCCCTTGCCCGTCCCACCCGCGCCCATCGCGGTCTCCAACGCCTCCCGCTCGGCCTGGTCACGGCCCTCGTTCGCGGTCAGCGCGTCGCCCTCGGCGGCCGACACGAGCTGGTCGGCGCAGGTGAAGATGTCCGCCGGCCGCCGCAGCGCGACCGGGATCCGCAGCACGGCCTCGCGCCGGGCCCGCGACTGCTCGTCGGTGGCCAGCCGCCGCGCCCGGCCCACGTGCCCGCCGCACACCGACGCCGCCCACGCCGCCATCTCCGGCGCGACGCCCTCGTCCTCCAGCGCCGAGGCGATGGCGGCGGCCCGGGGCGTCGCCAGGGACACGATCCGGCACCGCGACCGGATGGTCACCGACACGTCCTCGGGGTGGTCCGACGGCGCGCACAGCAGGAACACGGTCCGCGCCGGTGGCTCCTCCACGGCCTTGAGCAGCGCGTTCGCCGCGCCCTCGGTGAGCCGGTCGGCCTCGGCGATGATCACCACCTGCCACCGCCCGGACGTCGGCCGGCGGGCCGAGACCTGCACCAGCGACCGCATCTCGGCCACCGAGATCGACAACCCCTCGGGCGCGACCACCCGCACGTCGGCGTGCGTGCCCGCCAACGCCGTGTGGCAGCCGGCGCACGTGCCGCAGCCCGGCCGGTCGTCCACGGCGGTGCACTGCAACGCGGCCGCGAACGCCCGCGCCGCGACCGAGCGCCCCGAGCCCGGCGGCCCGGTGAACAGCCACGCGTGGGTCATCGCGCCCGGCGCGGGCGACCCGCCCGCCACGATCGACGCGGCGGCCGCGGCCGCCGCGGCGGCCCCCCCGCCCCCCGCCGGCGGGCCGACGCCCAACCCCCACCCCCCCCCCGTCACCCCGCGACC
>NZ_JBHYXZ010000001.1:21176-33999 GCF_042752395.1 Actinosynnema sp. NPDC059335
GCCCGCCCCCCCCGCCGGGGCCCCGGGAAACCCCCCGGGGGGGGTGAGGCCCGCGCGGGGGGGGCCCCCCCCGCCCCCCCCCCCCGGGGGGGCCCCCGCCCCCCCCGGACAGCACCGCGACCGCCTCGGGCTGGCCGACGACCTCGCCCCACACCCCACGGTTCACCAGGCGACCGTACCGAGCCGTCAGGACGTCTCGGCCACCGGCTCGGCGGGCGTGCGGGGCTGCCGCGCCAGCAGCGGCAGCACGGCGGTCCGCACCCGTTCGGCGACCTCGTCCTCGGTGCCGTCGGCGTCGACCACGACGTACCGCTCCGGGTCGGCCGAGGCCATGTCGGTCAGCAGCTTCTGCACCCGCCAGTGGTGCTCGACCGTGTCCAGCGTGCCGCCGGTGGCCCGGACCTGCGACGGCATCCGGTCCAGCAGCACGGTCACGTCCGGCCGCAGCCGCCCGGTGGCCCAGTCGACCAGGCCCTCCACCTCGCGCGGCTCCATCGCGCCCGCCGCGCTGAAGTGCGCGAGCGGGCTGTCGACGTACCGCTCCATGACGACCAGCGCGCCGCCGTCCAGCGCGGGCCGCACCTCGCGCTCCACCACGTCCGCCCGCACCGCCGCGGCCACCAGCGCGTGCGCGCGCACCCCGGCCAGGTCGGCGGTGGACAGCAGGTTGCGCAGCCGCTGCTCGTCCAGGTCCGGGTCGGAGGCCAGCACGACCTCGCGGCCGGTCTCGCGCAACGCCTCGGCGAGCCTCCTGGCCTGCACGGACGTGTCCAGCCGGGTGTCGCCCTCGACCGCGATCAGCACGCCGCCGGTCCGCCGGGCCCGGCCGCGCAGCGCGGCGAGCAGGTCGGACAGGATCGGCTCGGACCGCCGGTTGTCCATCTGGCGGTAGGCGATGAGCCCGAGCAGCGCGGCGATCACGCCCGCGCCGAACAGCACCGGCCGGGTGCCGTCCACCTGCATCGGGTGGT
This sequence comes from Actinosynnema sp. NPDC059335, assembly GCF_042752395.1. Classification (NCBI taxonomy): domain Bacteria; kingdom Bacillati; phylum Actinomycetota; class Actinomycetes; order Pseudonocardiales; family Pseudonocardiaceae; genus Actinosynnema; species Actinosynnema sp. NPDC059335. The sequence continues at coordinate 22,148 of NZ_JBHYXZ010000001.1, forward strand.
CGAAGATCGTGACCGTGCGCTTCTGCACCACCGTGACCAGCAGCGGCGCGGCGGCCGAGGAGGCGAACAGCACCACCTTGAGCAGCGACTGGAGCAGGGCCACGGTGCGGCCGCGCATCGCGTCCTCGACCTGCGCGCCGACGATCGTCAGGCCGGTGAGGAACGCCATGCCCGCCGACGCGCCCACGCACGCCACCGCGACCAGCGCCACCCACAGGTGCGGCGCGAACGCCACGAACAGCAGGCTCAGGCCCGCGACCAGGATCGTCAGCCCGAACAGGCGGTCGTAGGGCAGCCGCCGGGCCAGCCGCGGCGCGGTCGCCATGCCGACCGCCAGCCCCGCGAACACCGCCACGAAGAGCAGGCCGAACGTCGAGTCGCCGCCCAGCAGCGACTGCGAGTAGGGGGTGGCCGTGCCGATCACCGCGCCGGCCGCCGCGAACGCGCCGATCATGCCGATGACCAGGCCGCGGACCAGCGGCGTGCGGGCCGCGTACTTCATGCCGTCGCGCAGCATGGCGAAGAAGCCGGGGGCCTCGCCGTCCTCGCGGGTGCGCTTCACCGCGGCGATCCGGCCGGACAGCTCGGGGATGCGGGTCGCGACCACGATCGCCGAGGTCACGTACAGCGCGCCGTTCACCATGACCGCGATGGTCGCGATCCGGAACTCCAGGTCGCTGCTCTGCACGCCGAGGTAGCCGGGGATGCCGGAGATGATCGAGTACAGGCCCGCGCCCGAGATGACCGAGATGCCGTAGGTCATCACCAGGCCGAGCTGGTTGGCCGTCTCCACCTGGTCCGGGCGGCGCAGCAGGTTCGGCACCGCCGAGTCCTTGGCCGGGATCCACAGCATCGCGCAGCAGCCGACCAGGAAGTTCGCCACGAACAGCCACCACGCGGTGCCGACCAGCGCGATGGAGATGAACAGGCCGCCGCGCAGCAGGTCGCAGACCACCATGATGCGGCGGCGGTCGAACCGGTCCGCGAGCACGCCGCCGAGCGGGGCGAACAGGATGCCCGGCAGGAGCTGGGTGAGGACGACCAGGCTGAGCGAGAAGCTCTGCCACTGGTAGCTGTCCATCAGCTTCGTCACCAGGCCGGTGAGCGCGAGCAGTGACAGCCAGTCACCGACGCTGCACAGGTACGTGACGCCCCAGAGCCTGCGGAAGGGCCGGATCGCCAACACGCTGCGAATCCGGTTGCTGGTCGAGGCCGCTGTGCCGCCGTCTTGGATGGTGCTCACCCCCGCCGATGATGCAGGCAGTAAGGGTAGCCGGAGCGATTCACCCGTCTGACCACATCCGCCGATCGGGTGACCCAGACGAGATCATCGCAGCAGGTCGACCACTGCCTCGATGATCTCACGGAGCACGTTGAACAGCAGCCCCGCGAGCACGGCCAGGCCGACGAGACACCCGATCAGCCCACTTCGCCCCTTCGTCGGCTGCTGCCCGGGCACGCGGGGAGCGGGTGGCCGGGCGGGCGACGCGGCGGCCTGCCTGCGCACCCGGGCCGGCCCTGCCTCCCGGGCCGCCGATCCGCGCGGCGACCGCGCCGCCCCGGCGGACGCCTGCGGGGGCCGTGCCGCCCGGCCGGACCCCGCGACCTGGGCCGACCACGCCGAGCGGGCGGCCTGCGGCCCGGGGGCGGATCGCCGGGCGGGCACGGACCGTGGCGCCGGCTGTCGGGCCGCGGCGGCGGGCGGGGGCTCGACGGGAGCCGCCGCCCCGGGGGGCCGGTAGAGCCGCTCGCCCGTCACCAGCCCCGCGAGGGGGTCGGGGAACACCGGCGGTGGCGGTGGGGCCTGCGTGCCGTCCTGGCCCGACCGGTCCGGGTCCGCCCCTGAGCCGTCCACCGCCCCGCCTCCCCTAGCCCTTCGACTTCGCCGGAGCCTTCTTGCGCGCGGCCGGCTTCTTCGCCGGGGCCTTCTTCTTCGTGCTCGGCCCCTTGGCCCGCTTCTCGGCCAGCAGCTCGGCCGCCCGCTCGTCGGTCAGGCCCTCGACGCTGTCGGACTTGCGCAGCGAGGCGTTGGTCTCGCCGTCGGTCACGTACGGGCCGAACCGGCCCTCCTTGACCACCATCGGCTTGCCCGACACCGGGTCCGCGCCCAGCTCCTTCAACGGCGGCGCGGCGGCCGCCCGGCCCCGCTTCTTCGGCTCGGCGTAGATCCGCAGCGCCTCGTCCAGGGTGACCGTGAACAGCTGGTCCTCGCTGGTCAGCGACCGCGAGTCGGTGCCCTTCTTGAGGTAGGGCCCGTAGCGGCCGTTCTGCGCGGTGATCTCCGCGCCGGTCTCCGGGTCCTTGCCGACCACGCGCGGCAGCGAGAGCAGCTTCAGCGCGTCGTCCAGCGTCACCGACTCCAGCGACATGGACTTGAACAGCGAGCCCGTGCGCGGCTTCGGCCCCTTCTTCGCGCCGTCCGGCGGCTCGGGCAGGACCTCGGTCACGTACGGCCCGAACCGGCCCTCCTTGGCCACGATCTCGTGCCCGGTGACCGGGTCCGTGCCCAGCGAGCGGCCCTCCTGCGGGGTCGCGAACAGCTTCTCCGCGATCTCCCGGTTCAGCTCGTCCGGCGGCAGGTCGTCGGGCAGGTTCGCCCGCTGCGCGGTGACCGCGCCGTCCGGCCCCTCGACCTCGCGCTCCAGGTACGGGCCGTAGCGGCCGACCCGGACGTAGACCGTGCGGCCCTCGACGTCGGTGAACAGGGGGATCGAGTTGACCTCGCGGGCGTCGATCGCCTCGACGCTGGAGCCGACCAGCTTCTTCAGCCCGCCGGACCGGCCGACCGACGACTCCGGGCCGACGTTGCCGCCGAAGTAGAACCCGGACAGCCACGTCGTGCGCTCCTGGCGGCCCGCGGCGATGCCGTCCAGCTCGTCCTCCAGCGCGGCGGTGAAGTCGTAGTCCACCAGCCGGCCGAAGTGCTGCTCCAGCAGCCCGACCACGGCGAACGCCACCCACGACGGGACCAGGGCGGAGCCCTTCTTCCACACGTAGCCGCGGTCCTGGACGGTGCTGATGATCGAGGCGTAGGTGGAGGGCCGGCCGATGCCCAGCTCCTCCATCGTCTTGATCAGGCTCGCCTCGGTGAACCGGGGCGGCGGCGAGGTCGAGTGGCCGTCCGCGGACAGCTCGGCGGCCAGCAGCGACTGGTCCTTGACCAGCTGCGGGAGCCGGGACTCGGCGTCGTCGGACTCGCCGCCCGCCTCCGAGTCGACCGTCTCGACGTACGCCTTCAGGAAGCCCGCGAAGGTGATCGTGCGGCCGGACGCGGCGAACGTGACGTCCTCGCCGCCCGCGGTGGTGCCCGAGATGCGGACGCTGGTCGTGTTGCCCCGCGCGTCGGCCATCTGCGAGGCGATCGTGCGCTGCCAGATCAGCTCGTACAGCTTGAACTCGTCGGACTCCAGCTCCCGGGCCACCTGGCCGGGGGTGCGGAACACCTCGCCGGCGGGGCGGATGGCCTCGTGCGCCTCCTGCGCGTTCTTGACCTTGCGCGTGTACTGGCGGGGCTGGTTGGACACGTACTGCGAGCCGTACAGCTCGGTGGCCTGCGCGCGGGCCGCGGCGATCGCGGTCTCCGACAGCGTCGTGCTGTCGGTGCGCATGTAGGTGATGTAGCCGTTCTCGTACAGCTTCTGCGCGGTGCGCATGGTGCGGTCGGCGGAGAAGCGCAGCTTGCGGCCCGCCTCCTGCTGGAGCGTGGAGGTCATGAACGGCGCGTACGGCTTGCGCGTGTACGGCTTCTCCTCGACCGAGGAGACCGTCATGGTGGCGTTGACCAGGCCGTCCGCGATGGCCCTGGCCTGCGCCTCGTCCAGCACGCGGACGTCGGCGCCCTCCTTGAGCCGGCCGTCGGAGCCGAAGTCGCGGCCCGCGGCCAGGCGCGTGCCGTCGACCGCGATGAGCCGCGCGCCGAACGTGCGGGGCGAGGCGTCCGCGCCCGCGTCCATGGTCGCCGAGACGTCCCAGTACGACGCGGTGACGAACTTCATCCGTTCGCGTTCGCGCTCGACCACGATCCGGGTCGCCACGGACTGCACGCGGCCCGCCGAGAGCTTCGGCATGACCTTCTTCCACAGCACCGGGCTGACCTCGTAGCCGTAGAGGCGGTCGAGGATGCGGCGGGTCTCCTGGGCGTCGACCAGGTCCTGGTCCAGGTCGCGCGGGTTCGCGGCGGCGGCGAGGATGGCGGGCTCGGTGATCTCGTGGAACACCATCCGCCGGACCGGGACCTTCGGCTTCAGCGTGTCCAGCAGGTGCCAGGCGATGGCCTCGCCCTCGCGGTCGCCGTCCGTCGCGAGGTACAGCTCGTCGACGTCCTTGAGCAGCTCCTTCAGCTCCGCGACGGTCGACTTCTTGTCCGGCGTGACGACGTAGAGCGGCTCGAAGCCGTGGTCGACGTCGACCCCGAGGCGGGCCCACGCCATGCCCTTGTACTTCGCGGGCACGTCGGCGGCGCCGCGGGGGAGGTCGCGGATGTGCCCCTTGGATGACTCCACGACGAAGTCGTTGCCGAGGTACGACGCGATCTTGCGCGCCTTCGCGGGCGACTCGACGATCACCAACCGCCGGTTGCCGCTCGCTGCTCCCCCGTTTGTCTTCCTCGCCCGTGTCGATCCAGCCACGCCGTCCCGCTCTCTTCGAACACTGTGTCCCGACCCGCCAGTGTGCACTGTCCTTTGTCGCCGCTGGGCAGCCCTGGTCGGGACAGGGTGACACAACTGCGCCGGATCCTCCGCCTACCGGACGCGCTACGCGGCCGGCCAGGTGCGCTCCGCGACGCCCCTGGGCGCGCGTCCGACCAGCTCGGCGAGCCGTTCGAGCCGCCTGCGGCCGACGACGCGCAGCGCCGGTCCGCCGGCCCCGTCCGCCAAGAGTGTCGCCGGGAGGCCCGAACCGGCCAACGCTTTTCGGAGGGTTTCGTGCGTGTCGGGAGCGGCCGGGTCGAGGCCGAGCAGGTACCCGGAGCCCGACTCGACCCACCGGCCGGACGCGAGCGCCCACAGCCGCAGCGCGCCGCCGTCCAGGGTGAAGTCGGGCGGCACGACCTTGCGGTCGCCGTCGAACCACTGCGCCGCCAACCCGGCCAGGTCCGCCCGGAAGGGGGTCGTGACCTGCCACGACTCGGTGAACTCCGGCTCGGCGTCCGCCGGTGGGGGCACGTCGGCGGCCGGCGGCGCGGGCTCGGCGGCCGGTTCGGGGGCGGGGTCCGGTTCGACCCCGGTCGGGGCGCTGCGGCCGGACCCGATCACCACCGGCGCGAAGCCGTCCGGCTCGTCGTCCACGACCTCGTCCACCGGTTCGCCCGCGAGGTCGTCCGCGGGCTCGCCCACCAGGTCGTGCGCGGGCTCGTCGGCGACCGGCTCGTCCACGGGTTCGGCCACCAGCTCGTGCCCGCCGGCAGGCCCGTCGGCGGGCGGTTCGGCCCCGCCTCCGCCCTCGGGGGCGGCCTCGTCCCGGACCGGGGCGCGCCGGACCTGCTCGACCCGGGCCTGCACCCCGCGCTCGGCCAGCGCCGCCGCCACGGCGACGGCGCGATCCCGGGTGTCGACGTCCACCGACACCCGGGCCCGGGGGGGGGGGGGGGCGCGGGCCCCCCCCCCCCCCGCGCCCCCCCCCCCCCCCCCCCCCCCCCCCCCCCCCCGGCCCGGGGGCGCACCCGGGGTTTCCCCGACCCCCCCCCCCGGGGCCGCTCGGCCGCGGGCGAAGCCCAGCGCCCGGCCGGGCCCGCACAGCAGACCCGCCAGGTCACCGACGCAAGGCTGCCTCGCCTCGGCCGAGAAGAAGGACAGTTGCCCCACGGAGACGCAGCGTAGAACACACGTTCGACCTCGGCCAGTCTCCGAAGGGCTGAACCACCCGCCCCAACCGTCACACGAGTCCCAGCGGGGTCAGCCGCCCAGGCCCTTCAGCGTCTCCGCCATCGCCACGCACTGCGGCGCCTGCTTGAACGCCTCGCCCAGCTCCGGGTCGTCCTGGAGCTTCTTGATCTGCTCCTGGAGCTTGGACGGGTCCGCCTGGTCGCCGCCGAGCCGCTCCAGCTTGGTCGAGAACTCCGGGTCGGCCGGGTCCAGCGCCTCCAGCTCGGAGTTGACCTCGGTCAGCGTCCTGCCCGAGTCGGAGAAGAACTTGACCAGCTCGTCGTGGAGCTCCTGGGCCTCGGCCGACGGCGCGCCCAGGTCGTCCAGCTTCTCGCCCGCCTCGGTGAGCGACTTGCCCGCCTTCGAGCTGTAGTCCAGCAGCGCGGCCTTCTGCACGGCCGGGTCCTCCGCGCCGCCCTCGAACATGGCCTTGAGCAGGGTCATCACGCCCTCGATCGTGGGCCCGACCCCCTCGCAGAACGTGCCCGTCCACTCCACCGGGTCGGCGTTGGCCGCCGCGGTGGTGGTCGTCGTGGTGGTCGTCGCCGACCCGGAGTCGGCGGACGACGAGCCGCCGCCACCGCACGCGGCGGTGACCAGGACTGCGGCGAACGCGCCCGCGAGCGCGACACGGTGCTTCACGAAACCCCCCAAACAGTGGAAAAAAGACGAGGGGCAACGTACTACGACGTGGGGGTCGCCGACTCCGACGGCCTCAGCGTGCGCAGGTCCTGGCAGGACGCCGCCTTCTCGGCCGCCGCCGACAGCTCGGGCGACGCCTCCAGCTGCTTCAGCGGCGCGACGAAATCATCCAGCCGGGCGATGGCCTCGCCGGCGGCCTGGAGCCCGCCGACCGGGTCGTTGGCGTCCGCGGCCTCGATCGCGGTCTTGGCGTCGGTGAAGTTCTTCGCGATGTCGGTGAACGTCGCCGCCATCTGCTCCACCTGCTGGTCGCCGCCCGCCACCGGCGACGGCCCGACGGCGCGCAGCTTGGTCGCGGTCTGGCCGAACGCGTCGGCCATCTGGCCCATGTACGCGCCCATGTCGGCCTTGAGCTTGGCCGGGTCGTTCGCGTCGAGCTGCGGCGGTGTCTTCGGCGCCGAGGCGAACGACGCGGCGGCCGTGCACACCTTGTCCATGTACGCGACCACGGCGGTGTCGTCGGGCGAGGCCGACGACGAGGTGGGCGCGGTGGGCTCACCCCCGGACCCGCACCCGGCGACCGCCACGACCAGGGCGGCCGAGGCGAGCAGCGGCAGAAGTCTCATCAGGGTGTTCCCCCTCGGGGCGCGCGACGTCGGGTGGCACCGAACAGTGTGCCCCCATCCGGACGCCGCCACCCCTCCGCCCGGACGTGCGAGGGCGGGGCGCCGACCACCGGCGCCCCGCCCTCACCCGGACCTCACGCGGAGGTGGTGGCCTCCGCCGGGGTGTCCGCGATGGCCGTGCCGCGCCGCTTGGACACGACCACGGCCGCCACGATGCCGACCGCGGCCACGACGGCGATCGCGTACCGGATGCCGGCCGACTCGCCCGAGCCCACGGTGAACCCGACGATCGCGGGCGCGATCAGCACCGAGACCAGGTTCATCACCTTGATCAGCGGGTTGATGGCCGGACCGGCGGTGTCCTTGAACGGGTCGCCGACGGTGTCGCCGATGACCGTCGCGGCGTGGGCGTCGGAGCCCTTGCCGCCGTGGTTGCCGTCCTCGACCAGCTTCTTCGCGTTGTCCCAGGCGCCACCGGAGTTGGCCAGGAACACCGCCATCAGCGTGCCGGTCGCGATCGCGCCGGCCAGGTACCCGGCCAGCGGGCCGACGCCGAGGCCGAAGCCGACCGCGATCGGCGCCAGCACCGCGAGCAGGCCGGGGGTGGCCAGCTCGCGCAGCGAGTCCTTGGTGCAGATGTCCACGACCTTGCCGTACTCCGGCTTGACCGAGCCGTCCATGATCCCGGGGTTCTCGCGGAACTGGCGGCGCACCTCGAACACGATCGCGCCCGCCGCGCGGGTCACCGCGTTGACCGCGAGACCGGAGAACATGAACACGACGGCCGCGCCGATCACCACGCCGACCAGCACGTTCGGGCTGAACACCACGTTGGTGAACGAGACCGGCACGTCGGCGAGGCCCACCTGCACGTCCCGCAGCGCCTGCTCGATGGCGTCCTTGTACGAGCCGAACAGCGCGGTCGCCGCCAGCACGGCGGTGGCGATCGCGATGCCCTTGGTGATGGCCTTGGTCGTGTTGCCGACCGCGTCCAGCTCGGTGAGGATCTGCGCGCCCTCGCCGTCCACGTCGCCGGACATCTCGGCGATGCCCTGCGCGTTGTCGGAGACCGGGCCGAAGGTGTCCATGGCCACGATGACGCCGACCGTGGTCAGCAGGCCGCAGCCGGCCAGCGCGACCGCGAACAGCGACACGACCACCGAGCCGGACAGCAGGAACGCGCCGTAGACCGCGCCGCCGATGACCAGCGCGGTGTAGACCGCCGACTCGAAGCCGACCGAGATGCCGGACAGGATGACGGTCGCCGCGCCGGTGAGCGAGGTGCGGCCGACCTCCTTGACGGGCTTGTGCTCGGTGCCGGTGAAGTAGCCGGTCAGCCAGAGGATGACGCCTGCCAGCACGATGCCGATGATCACCGCGACGGCCGCGATCAGGGCCGGGTTGCCCGGCGTGCCGGCGATGTCCTCGGACACGCCCGAGAGGCCCGCGAAGGAGCTGGGCAGGAAGACGAACGCCGCCACCGTGCACAGCACCGCCGAGACGACCGCCGAGATGTAGAACGAGCGGTTGATCGCGGTGAGGCCGTTCTCGCCGGTCCGGGCGCTGGTGATGTAGACGCCGATGACCGCGGTGAGCACGCCGATCGCGGGCACGATCAGCGGGAACAGCAGGCCCTTCGCGCCGAACGCGGCGGTGCCGAGGATCAGCGACGCCACCAGGGTGACCGCGTAGGACTCGAACAGGTCGGCCGCCATGCCGGCGCAGTCGCCGACGTTGTCGCCCACGTTGTCGGCGATGGTGGCGGCGTTGCGCGGGTCGTCCTCGGGGATGCCCTGCTCGACCTTGCCGACCAGGTCCGCGCCGACGTCGGCGGCCTTGGTGAAGATGCCGCCGCCGACCCGCATGAACATGGCGAGCAGGGCCGCGCCGAAGCCGAAGCCCTCCAGCACCCGCGGCGCCTGGCCCACGTAGACGAACACGACCAGCGCCGCGCCGAACAGGCCGAGGCCGACGGTGAACATGCCGACCACGCCACCGGTGCGGAAGGCGATCCGCATGGCCTTCTCGCGGCCGCCGTTCTCCTTGGCCGCGGCGGCGACGCGCACGTTCGCGCGGGTGGACAGCCACATGCCGAGGTAGCCGATGATGGCGGAGAAGCCGGCGCCGACGAGGAAGAACAGCGACCTGCCGATCCGTTCCCCGATGTCCTCGGCGGGCAACGCGAACAGCAGCACGAACACGATGACGACGAAGATGCCGAGCGTTCGGAACTGCCGGTTGAGGTAGGCCGCCGCGCCCTCTTGGACCGCCTTGGCGATGTCCTGCATCTTGGAGGTGCCCTGGCCCGCGGCCAGCACCTCCCGGAGCAGCACGTAGCCCACGGCCAGGGCAGCCAGGGCGACCACGGCGACCACGGCGACGAGGCCGCGATCACCTCCGGAGAGCTCGAGGCCCTCCGCGAGGAATTGCCGGGACATCCGTCCTCCTGGTGAGTTTTCCAAGCCCAATGTCAGGGCCACCCCGCTGATGTGAGGCGGGTCACTCACGCGACTGTCTGCCCCGACACAACGTGATGCACCCCTCATTGGATGCGATAGCGGCGGAGTCTATTCATAGCGCGCAAGTAGGCAACGACGCGTCCCGATCCGTGCACACACCGTTATCCGCCCAGGCTGCGTCGTATCCCTGTTCGGCGGCCTCCGCGATGCCGGTCGGGTGTGCGAAGCTGCGCCCCGTGGCGAACCACGGGCGTCGTTTGCTGGATCGCGTCCTGGCCGGGGTGCCGGCGGGCGAATCGCCGTTGACGCACACCGAAGAGCAGCCGCCGCGGCCCGCGCAGCCCGTCCCGTGGCCGTCCTGGGCGCCGGACGCGGTCGTGTCCGCGCTGGTGGAGCGGGGTGTCGAGCAGCCGTGGCGGCACCAGGCCGAGGCGGCGTCGGCGGCGTGGTCGGGATCACACGTGGTCGTGGCGACGGGCACCGCTTCGGGCAAATCGCTCGCGTACCAATTGCCGGTGCTGAGCGCGTTGACGGTTGATCCGAAGGCAACAACTCTGTACCTGTCGCCGACGAAGGCGTTGGGCGCGGACCAGTTGAGATCGGTGAGCGCTTTGGGCGTGTCGGGGGTGCGCGCCGCGTCGTTCGACGGCGACACCCCGATGGCGGAACGCGATTGGGTGCGCGCGCACGCCAACTGGGTGTTCAGCAACCCCGACATGCTGCACCGCGGTGTGCTGCCCAACCACGCCCGGTGGATCAGGTTCCTGCGCCGGCTGTCGTACGTGGTGGTCGACGAATGCCACACGTACCGGGGTGTTTTCGGCTCGCACGTGGCGTTGTTGTTGCGCCGGCTGCGGCGGGTCGCGCAGCGGTACGGCGCGGACCCGGTGTTCGTGCTGGCGTCGGCGACGGTGGCGGACCCGGCGGCGTCGGCGTCGGCGCTGGTGGGCGCGCCGTGCGTGGCGGTGACCGAGGACGGGTCGCCGCGCGCCGGCCGGACGGTGGCCCTGTGGGAGCCGCCGCTGCTGGACGACCTGGAGGGCGAGAACGGCGCGCCGGTGCGCCGGTCGGCGGGCGCGGAGACGGCGCGGATCCTGGCCGACCTGGTGGTGGAGGGCGCGCGGTCGTTGGCGTTCGTGCGGTCGCGGGTGGGCGCGGAGCTGACCGCGCTGGGCGCGCGGCGGGTGCTGGCGGAGGTCGACCCGGCGCTGGCGGAGCGGGTGGCCGCCTACCGCGGCGGGTACCTGCCGGAGGAGCGGCGGGCGTTGGAGCGGGCGGTCTCGTCGGGCGAGCTGCTGGGCGTGGCGACGACGAACGCGTTGGAGCTGGGCGTCGACATCGTCGGGCTGGACGCCGTGGTGGTGGCCGGTTTCCCGGGCACGCTCGCGTCGTTCTGGCAGCAGGCCGGGCGGGCGGGGCGGACCGGGGACTCCGACGCCCTGGTGGTGTTCGTGGCGCGCGACGACCCGTTGGACACCTACCTCGTGCACCACCCGGCGGCGGTGCTGGACAAGCCGGTCGAGGCGACCGTGCTCGACCCGACGAACCCGTACGTGCTGGAGCCGCAGCTCGCGTGCGCCGCGGCCGAGCTGCCGCTGACGCCCGAGTCGCTGGACGCGTTCGGCGGCGAGGCGGCGTTGGCCGTGGTGGAGGACATGGCGGCGCGGCGGGTGCTGCGGCGGCGGCCCAACGGCTGGTACTGGACCGCGCACGACCGGCCGCACGCGGAGGTGGACATCCGCGGGGGCGGCGGCGAGCAGGTCGTGGTGGTGGAGGCGGACTCGGGGCGGATGCTCGGCACGGTCGACCACGGCTCGGCGGGCCGGCAGGTGCACTCCGGCGCGGTGTACCTGCACCAGGGCGAGTCGTACGTGGTGGACGAGCTGGACCTGGACAGCGGCCTCGCGCTGGTGCACGCCGAGCGGCCGGAGTGGTCCACCACCGCCCGGGACACCAAGGACATCTCGGTGGTGCGGGTGCTGGAGAAGCGCGAGTACGACGGGGTCGGGGTGTACCTGGGCGAGGTCGAGGTGACCTCGCAGGTCGTCGGCTACCTGCGCAAGCTGCCGTCCGGCCGGGTGATCGACTCGGTGCCGCTGTCGCTGCCCGCGCAGACGCTGGTGACGCGGGCGGTCTGGTACACGGTGTCGGCGGAGCTGCTGGGCAGTGCGGCGGGGGGGGGGGGGGGGGGGGCGGCGCCCGGCCCCCCCCCCCCGCACGCCGCCCCCCCCACCCGCCGGCGCCCGGGCCCCGCCAGACCC
>NZ_JBHYXZ010000001.1:34009-135536 GCF_042752395.1 Actinosynnema sp. NPDC059335
GGGGCTGGTCCCGGCGCGCGTCCCCGGCGCACTGCACGCCGCCGAACACGCGGCGATCGGCCTGCTACCGCTCTTCGCGACCTGTGACCGGTGGGACATCGGCGGAGTCTCGACCGCGCTGCACCAGGACACCGGGGAGGCGACGGTGTTCGTGCACGACGGTCATCCCGGTGGAGCCGGGTTCGCCGACCGCGGGTTCGACGCGGTAGTCCCGTGGTTGGTCGCTACTAGGGAGGCCATCGCGGCTTGCGCGTGTCCGGCCGGGTGCCCGTCCTGCGTGCAGTCGCCCAAGTGCGGGAACGGCAACGATCCGCTGGACAAGGCGGGCGGGGTGGCCGTGCTGGACGTCGTGCTCGGGGTGGTCGGGGAGAGACACCACGACGTCCGGCACGGCCGGGTCGGTCACGACCGGTCGGCGGCGACCAGGCCGTAGTCGGGGGCGGGTTCGGCGGTGACGTCGGCGGCCTGGAGCAGCGCATCGCGCACCACGTCCACGTGCGGCAGCTGCCACGCGCAGATCTGCGGCTTGACCCGCCAGTGCACGACGCCGACCTGCTCGGGGCTCGGCGGGAGCGGGACGTACTCGCCCCGGCCGTAGTGCCGGACGCCCGGGTCGGTCACCGGCGCGCCGCCGGAGGCGACCAGGAACAGCCAGCGGCCCTGCGGCGTCGCCACGATCGGGACGGGCACGTTGGTGGCGCGCAGCGCCACCGCGGCGCGGCGGCCGAGGTCGGCGTCCACCTCGACGGCGTCCACGCCGTGCCCGGTGGCCAGCAGGATGCTGTAGGAGTGGCCCGCCCACCAGGTGGCGACCCGCTCCGCCTTCGTGCCGATGCGCTCCTGCCAGTCGTCGTGCACCGGGACCGGCCCGGTGTCCTCGACGCCGTCGCGGCCGGCCCACCGCTCGCCCGCCGGATAGGTGCCCGGCAGCACAGGCCACCCGTGCCACGCGAGGTTGACCGCCTCTGCGCGCAGCTCGATGCGGAAGGCCCCGCGCCAGCTATCCGACCACTCCATCTTCCGTTCGCCTCCTGCGTCGCGCTCCACGACACCGTGTCGCGTGTTGTTCGACACCGTGTCGGTGCCACCACTTGAACTAACGCCATGACCGGCGGTTTTGGTAACCGCCTTTCGACAACTGGTCGTTGTGGCACGGCGAGCGAAGCGGGCGGGGGCGTGCGGCAGAACCACGCGGCAGCCACCGCTGCGCCTCGAAGCCGCGGATGTGCGGTTCTGTGAGTCCGCTCACCGCCGGCGGACGACCGTTCGTCGCGGCGGGCGGCGGTCGCGGTTCGGCCGGACCTGCCCGGGCGCGTGCGCTGGGCGCGCCGAACACCGCGGGCTCACCCGACACGGTCACGTCCACCTCCCCGCCCTCCACCCGGCAGCCGGTCAGGCGACCGCCCATCCGTTCGACGACCCACTCGGCCCGCCCGCACGCCGGGGCGACCCCGGCGGACAGCCACCCGGCCGCCGCGAGCGCGCCCAGGTCGGCCGCCGCACCCAGCCGGTGCCTGGTCACGACCACCTCACCGACCCGCACACCGACCACGACGACCCCGAACCAGATCGCCGCCACCACCACCGCCACAACCGACGCCGACCCCTGGTCACCGACCACCCACCACCGCTTCCCCCGCCACCGCCCTGGCCACCACCACAGCCGCCGGAGCCACGCCCGGAGCCGCCACCACCGCCCCCTCGACCACGCCGGCCCACGACCCGCCGCGAACCACCGCCGCCCGGACGCCCACCACCGTTCACCCACCGGACCACCCTCGCCCCGAGCATCACCGATCCCGGTCATCGACCGCCCACCCCGCTCCCGCCACCGGTCATCCGCCGGCCACCTCCTTCCACCACCTGTCACGCGCCGGCCGCCCCTTCCCCAGCCAGCCACCTGCCCGCCGCCTTCCGCCTGCCACCAATCCCCGTCAGCCGGCCTTTCCGCGCCCGCCCGCCACCTCCCTCCCGCCACCGGTCGCCCGCCCGCAGCCGGCCGTCCGCCGCCTCCTTCCGATCGACACCACCCCGGATCACCCGGACGTGATCCGGCCGGTGCTCGCCCGCCTCCGTCATCGGCCTCGCCGCCGGTGCGGAGCGGCGCAGGTGAAGCGGCTTGGACGGAGAGGCGGAGGAGGAACGGGGGCGGAGGAGTGGGGGTGAGGCGTGCCCGGTCAGCCGCCGGCCACCCCCGGTTCCAGCACGGCGTAGGCGTGGGCCCGCAGCTCGACGCCCAGCCGCGAGACGCTCACCTCCACCGAAGCCGTGTCGCCCTCCCTCCGGATCGACCACCGTGCCCCGCCCGGCGCGATCGCCTCGACCACCCCCTCGACTCGCGCGTCGTCGCCCCGCGCCACCAGGCGCGCCGCCTCGCGGGCCGCGTCCGTGCATCGGAGCTGCCCCACGACGGCCATCACCGCGGCGAGCCCGAGCGCCAGGACCGCCACCAGCCCGCACACCGCCACCGCCGCCTCGACCGTCACCCCGCCCCGGTCGTCACGCATCACGTGTCCACCACGAACGCCCGCCGGAGCAGGTCCTGCAGCAGTTCCAGGACCCAGTCGCCCCTCAGCAGCGAGTACAGGAGCAGCGCGAAAGCGGCCGCCGCGACGGTGCCGATCGCGTACTCCACAGTGGACATGCCACGGTCGTCCAACACTTCCCGCTTGACAGCGAACATTCCCTATTCCTCCATTGTGGACATTCACAGGTTGTGGGTCACGCTGCCGACGATCCCGATCACCACCGGCACGACGCCCAGGCACAGGAACGCGGGCAGGAAGCACAGCGCCAGCGGTCCCGCCACGAGCACCGCGGCCCGTTGCGCGCGGGCCTCGGCCTGGTCGGACACCGCCGCCCGCGCCTCCGCCGCCAGGTCCGCCGCCGCCCCGGCCAGGGCCGCGCCCGACCGGGCCGTCCGGCGGGCCGCCCTGGCCAGCGGCGCGGTGTCCGGGTGGGCGAGGGCCCCCGCCCAGGCGTGCACCGGATCCGCCCCGAGGGTGAGCAGCTCGACCACCTCGCGGAGGCGTTCGGCCGGTCCTGGCGGGACGCCGGGCAGGACCGCGCGCACCGCCGAGGCCACCGGCAGGCCCGCCCGCAGCGCGGCGGCCAGCAGGTCCCACGCGGCGGCCGCGGCGAACGGGTCCGGTGGTCTGGCCTTCGGCTGTGGTTTGCACACCCGCACGGGTCTCAGGCGCGACGCGGCCCTCGACGGCGTCGGGAACGTGACGATCGCCAGGGCGAGCAGCACCAGGCTCATGCGATCACCTGCCTGGTCAGCCGACCGCTCCAGCGCAGCCCGGCGCAGATCAGGACCACCCCGACGACCAGCAGCACCTGGCCCGGGGCGGTCCCGACCAGGACCGCCAGCGGGCCCGCGCCGCCCAGTTCCCCGAGCACCACGCCGAACAGCGGCAACCCGGCCAGCACCGCGGCGCCCGCCCGCGGACCGGCCATGCGGGCGTGGACCTGCCGCGCGAACGCGCCGCGCCGGTCGAGGTCGCGGCGGACCGCGTCCAGCACGTCGGCCAACGGCACGCCGTGCACCGCCGAGAGCCGCCACGCCCGCGCGAGGTGGTGGGCGTCCGGCACGTCGGCCAGCGCCGCTTCCACGTCGCCGCCGCGGGCCGACGTCGCCGCGATCACGTGCAGCACGTCGCTCGCCGGCGGCCGCGCGTCCTGCGCCGCGCCGAGCGCGGCCTTGGCCGGGTGCGCGCCCGCGCGCAACTCCGCGACGAACGCCTTCACCCCGTCGGCGAGCGCGACGGACGCCGCGAGGTGGTCCCGTTGACGCGCCGTCTCCCGCCACGTCCGCCACACCGTCGCCGCCAGCAGGGCACCCGCCACCACCCCACCGACTCCCACCGGCAGCCCGAGGACCGCGCCCGCCAGGACGACGAGGGCCCGGTTCGGCGCCAACCGTCGCCACCGGTGCCCACGGGGCCCGGCGATGCGTCGCCGCGCCCGCCCGGAGGGCAGCACCAGCAGTGCGGCGGCCAGCAACAGGAGGCTCATGACCACCCCACCAGCGACTTGAGCGCCGGGCCGGCCTCCTGCCAACCGCCGTCACGTCGCCAGGCGGGCCGCACGGCCAGGTCGCCGGACCGCCGGTGCAGCACGCCGATCTCGGCGAGGTGCCGGCTCCCGTCGGCGGCGCGGCGCACGTGCACCACGACCTTCACCGCCGCCGCGAGTTGGCTGTGCAGGGCGTGCCGGTCGAGGCCGCCGAGCGCGGCCAGCGCCTCCAACCGGGCCGGGACCTCGGCGGGCGAGTTGGCGTGCAGCGTCCCCGCCCCGCCGTCGTGCCCGGTGTTGAGCGACGACAGCAACTCGCACACCTCCGCGCCCCGGACCTCCCCGACCACGATGCGGTCCGGCCGCATCCGCAACGCCTGCCGGACGAGGTCGCGCAGGGTCACCTCGCCCGCGCCCTCGACGTTCGGGCCGCGGGCCAGCAGCCGCACGACCTGCGGGTGGTCGGGCTGCAACTCGCCCGCGTCCTCCACGCACACCACCCGCTCGTGGTGCGGCACGCACCCCAACAGGGCCGCCAGGAGCGTCGTCTTGCCCGAGCCCGTGCCGCCGACGACCAGGAACGCCTGGCGGGCCGCCACGATCGCGCGGAGGAGGTCGGCCGCCAGGTCGTCGAACGTGCCGCAGGCCCGCAACGTCGCCAGGTCGTGCACCGCCGGGCGCAGGACGCGCAACGACAGGCAGGTGAACGGCGAGATCGGCGGCAACACCGCGTGCAGCCGCACCGAGTGGGGCAGCCACCCGTCGACGTAGGGCGCGGCGTCGTCCAACCGCCGCCCCGCCGCGACCGCGAGCCGCTGCGCGAGCCGGCGCACCGCCGCTTCGTCGGGGAAGGCGACCTCCGTGCGCCGCAACCCGCCCACCCCGTCGACCCACACCTCGTCCGGCCGGGTGACCAGCACGTCGGTCGTGCCGGGATCCCGCAGCAGCGGTTCGAGCGGCCCGGCTCCGACGAACTCCTGCCGCAGCACCGCGAGCGCCCGCCGGACGTCCTCGTCGCCCAGCACCCCGCCGGCCTCGCCGCGCACGGCCGCCGCGACGGCCGCGGGCGTCAACTCGCCGTGCCCACCGGCCAACCGCTGCCGCACCCGCTCAACGAGATCGTTCACGACCGGCCCCCTCCCACAACCCCCGACCGCGCGCGGCCGGCCCCGACGCGACGGCACGGCTGCCGTGCGACAGCGCCGCCGCCAGCTCGCCGAGCACGACCTCGGAGAGCGCCACGGGACGACAGGTCCGGAACACCGGCCGCGGCCGGTACCCGGGATGACGCGCCAGGCCAGGCCCGCGCTCGCAATTCATCACGCCGCCCTCCGATCGGTCGGGAGGAGGTGGAACAGGCAGGAAGGAAGAACCGGCGGTGGTGCCGACGAACCGACAGCCGCCACCGCGCACAGGCGGGGAACCACCGGACAACGGGAAGCGCCGGATTGCCGCCCCAACACGCCGGACTCCGCGCCGGACCGCAAGCCGCCCCACCCGCCGGTTGGCACGGGCGACCGCGGCAGGCGTCGGGAACGGCAGCACCACCGGCACCGCAGCGCGGCTCCGAACACCGCCGCGACCCGGTGACGTGCCGGCCGCGCAAGGCCCCGCCGAGCAAGCACCTTCCTGAGGCACGAGCGCGTGAGGCGGCAGCGCCGGGCGAACACGCCGACGCCACTCGGCGACCGGAGTGTCCGACGAGGAACGACCGACACCCACGAGCCGCCACAGGGCACGGCTTCACCGGCCACCGTGCGCACGGACATCGCAAACGGAGAGGACGGTTCACGGTGTGCCGCAAGGAGTTCAGTGCGCATGGAGTGCCGCCAGGACTTCCCGCGCCGCCTTCGCCAGCGGACCCCGCGTGGCGCGCGGGAACCGGCCGTTGTCCAGCGCCCGCGCCAGCCTCGGTTCGGGGCGCATGGTGGTCAGCAGCGGCACGCCGATCGCCTCCACCACCTGGGCCGTGGTCAGCCCGCCGGGAGCCGGGCCGCGCACCACCGCCTTCAGCCGCACCCCGCGCTCGGCCGTCCGCTCGACCAACGGCTTCGCCGCCATGCACGCCTTCACGTCCGCCGGCACCACGAGCACCGCCAGGTCGCTCCGGTCGAGGGCGGCACAGCCCGCGGCGGTCAGCTGCCGCGGCACGTCGCACACGACCGTGTCCCCGGCCCGCCTGCCCGCCTCGACCACCGCCACCACGGCCTCCGGCTCGGGACCCGGTCCCGTCCGGCCGCAGGACAGCACGGTCAGCGCGCCCCGCCGACCGGAACGACCCGGCAGCGCCGAACGCAGGGCCGAGGCCGGCACCCGGCCCCCGGTCAGCCGCAGCGTGGGCCACCGCAGCCCTTCCTGCCGCTCCGCGCCCAACGTCAGGTCGAGGCCGCCGCCCAACGGGTCGCAGTCCACCAGCAACCCGTGCCCGCCGGCGGCCAGCACGGCCTGCCCCACCGCCACCGCTAGCACCGACGCGCCCGCGCCGCCCCGCGCGCCCAGGACCGCCAGCACCTTCCCCGCGCCCTCGGGCACGCCCTCGGCGGCGTCGGCGAGCACCGCCCGCAACCGGTCGTGGTCGGCGGGCAGCTCCAGCACCTGCTCCGCGCCCAGCGCCAACGCGCGCCGCCACACCTCCGCGCCCGGCGGCCCGGCGCCGACGACGTGGACACCCGGTCTGCGCGGGAACCCGGCCGCCTCGCAGGCGAGCACCGCGCCCTCGTCCAGCAGCACCGCCGACGCGCTGTGCCACCGACCGCGCAACGCCGTCACGTCGACCACGCGCTCCAGCTCGCAGCCCGCGACCGCCGCAGCGTGCAGCACCTCGTCCACCAGTCCCCCGTCGGCCACCAAGGCCACCGGCCGCCTCATCCCGACCTCCCCTTTTCGCTGTGGGTGTGCGGGTTCCACGGTGGCCGGCGGTGAGGAAGGACACAACGGCGCATGATCAACATGTGGACAACCGGACGGCCTGTGGACAACCCGAGGCGTCACGGCGGCGCGCCCGACCGCCGCCACGGGTGGCGCGACGGAAGATCGGGCGGTGATGCAAGGGGAGCCGCGAGCCGGCGGAGGTCCAGCGCGGGACACCCGCGGAACCGACCCCGGACATGGGACGACCCCCGCCAGGGGGGAGGGACGGGGGTCGTCATTGGTTCAGTCCCGGGGGGTCGGACTGAACCCGTCCGGTCGAGCCGGACCCGTCTACTGTATCCCCACGGGACAGGGTCATGCGTGTCTTCCGTTAGAGGGACGCGAAAATTCGACGGACCGCACACCTGATTCGTAAACCGCCGAACCTCTGCCGGCGGCCCGGCGCACCCGCCCCGCCTAAGCTTGACCGGTGACCGAGCACGCCACCGCCGGCAGTCGAGTCGCCGCGTTCTTCGACCTGGACAAGACCGTCATCGCCAAGTCGAGCACGCTGGCGTTCAGCCGGCCGTTCTTCCAAGAGGGCCTGATCAACCGGCGTGCGGTGCTCAAGAGCGCCTACGCGCAGTTCGTCTTCATGCTGGCCGGCGCGGACGCCGACCAGATGGACCGGATGCGCTCGCACATCACCGCGCTCTGCGAGGGGTGGGACGTCGAGCAGGTGCGCTCGATCGTGGAGGAGACGCTCCACGACATCGTCGACCCCCTCGTCTACAAGGAGGCCACGCAGCTCATCAGCGACCACAAGGGCGAGGGCCACGACGTGGTCGTGGTGTCCGCTTCGGGCGAGGAGCTGGTCGCGCCCATTTCGACCATGGTCGGCGCGACGCACAGCGTGGGCACCCGGATGGTCGTCGCCGAGGGGCGCTACTCCGGCGAGGTCGACTTCTACTGCGCGGGCGAGAACAAGGCCATCGCCGTCAAGCAGCTCGCCGAGCAGCACGACTACGACCTGAGCCGGTGCTTCGCCTACTCCGACTCCATCACCGACCTGCCGCTGCTGGAGGCCGTCGGCCACCCCACCGCGGTCAACCCGGACCGCGCGCTGCGCCGGGTCGCCGCCCAACGCGGCTGGCCGGTGCTCACGTTCTCCGACCCGGTGTCGCTGCGCGCCCGCATCCCCCGCCCGTCGGGCGCGGCGGTCGCCGTCACCGCGATCGGGCTGGGCGCGGCGACGGCGGCCGGCGTGGCCTGGTACGGCCTGCGCAGGCGCCGCCGGAGCTGATTCACCCGGAGCCTGCGCCCGGTCGGCGGTACCGGGGTCGCGAACGGCCGGAAACCGCTGCCACGAAAGCCTTTCCGCTACTGAACGTCGCTTGACCGGTGCACCCCATCGAGCCCTTGCTGTGACGGCGGACACCTACTACAAAGGAAGTGCGGACTTCGGGTCGGCCAGGGGCGAAGCGGAGGAGAAGCCTCGTCCACCCCGACAGAGCTCCGCGCGCGGACTTCGAGACACCCACGCGCAGCACGCCGCGGGAGGCTTGTCGTCTAGGGCCTGCGTACCGGGACGCCGGACGCCGAGGCCAGGTCGGTACGACACGAGTTGCACGCTTGGTAACTCGAAAGCCCGCGCTGACGACGGTGGGACCCCTCCACGAGGGGTCCCACCGTCTTTGTGTGCCTGCCTCCTGCCCGAAAGCGCGACTCGCCGAACATGTGCCCGAACGGGTGACTCGCCAAACCTCGGGTTTTGTCGGTGCCCCTCCCCACAATGGCCACGCAGCGCAACCCGTTGACCCACCTCTGTGACGTGGGTAACTTGCCAAACGCACCACGCAGTGGTGGGAGATTCCCAGTGGGGAGGCCGCAGTGCTCCGTCCGCTCGTCGCCGTCGCCGTGGCCGCGGCTTCCGCAGTGACACCACCGGCGCCCGCCGCCCCCGACCAGGCGCGGCACCTCACCGCGCTGGTGCGGGGCATGTCGCTGGAGCAGAAGGTCGGGCAGCTCTTCGTCACCTACGTCCACGGCCAGTCGCCGGACGAGGCGCACCCCGGCAACCTGCGCGACTTCGGCGTGGCCACCCCGGCCGAGGTGGTGGCGAAGTTCCAGCCCGGCGGCGTCATCTACTTCAACAACTCGAGCTACGACAACATCGACACGCCGCGCCAGATCGCCACCCTCTCCAACGGCCTGCAACGGGCGAGCCGCATCCCGCTGGCCATCGCCACCGACCAGGAGATGGGCATCGTCACCCGCATCGGCCCGCCCGCCACCCAGTTCCCCGGCAACATGGCCCTGGGCGCGGGCCGCAGCGCCGCCGACGCCGAGCAGGCCGCCCGCATCACCGCCCGCGAGCTGCGCGCCATGGGCATCACCCAGAACTTCGCGCCGGACGCGGACGTGAACTCCAACCCGGCCAACCCGGTCATCGGGGTGCGCTCCTACTCCGGCGACCCGGCCCTGGCGGCCGAGCTGACCGCCGCGCAGGTGCGCGGCTACCAGGGGCGGGCACTGGCCAAGCACACCGTGAGCGCGACCGCCAAGCACTTCCCCGGCCACGGCGACACCGACCAGGACAGCCACACCACGCTGCCCAAGGTCGACCGCACCGAGGCGGAGTGGAACGCGGTGGACGCGCCGCCGTTCCGCGCGGCCATCGCCGCGGGCGTCGACTCGATCATGACCGCGCACATCCAGATGCCGAGGATCGACCCGTCGGGTGAACCGGCCACGCTGTCCAAGCCCGCCCTCGACCTGCTCCGCCGCACCCTCGGCTACGACGGCGTGGTGATCACCGACTCGCTGGCCATGGCCGGTGTGCGGCTGCTGCACAGCGACGCCGAGATCCCCGTGCTGGCCCTCAAGGCGGGCGTCGACCAGCTGCTGATGCCGGTGGACCTGGGCCTGGCCGTGGACAGCGTCCTGGCGGCCGTGCGCAGCGGCGAGCTGAGCGAGGAGCGCATCGACCGCAGCGTGCTGCGGGTGCTGCGGATGAAGTTCCTGCGCGGCATGCTCACCGGCCCGCTCGTGGACGTGGACAAGGTCGACTCGGCGGTCGGGCCGGCCGAGCACCTCGACGCCGCCCGGCGGATCACCGAGCGCACCGTCACCGCCGTCCGCAACGACGCGGGCGTCCTGCCGCTGCCCGCCAAGCCGACCGCCGCGCTGGTCACGGGCTGGGGCGAGACGACGACCCGCACCCTCGCGGGCCACCTCGGCGGCACCGCGCTGCCCACCGGCGCCACCCCGACCCAGGCCCAGGTCACGGCCGCCGTCCAGGCCGCGGGCGCCGCGGACGTGGTCGTCGTGCTGACCAACGCGCTGTCCCGGCAACCCGCGCAGCAGACCCTGCTGACGAGCCTGCTGGCCACCGGCAAACCGGTCGTCGCGGTCGCCGTGCAGAACCCGTACGACGTGGCCCACACGACCGCGCCGACCTGGCTGGCCACCTACTCCTACAGCGCGGTGTCGATGGCGGCGCTGGCCCGGGTGATCACCGGCGAGGTCGCGCCGACCGGCCGGCTGCCGGTCGAGGTGCCCGGCCCGACCCCCTACCCCTTCGGCCACGGCATCGGCTGGTGACGACATGGACCGCAGGCACTTCCTCGCCGCCGGCGCGCTCGCCGTGCCCGCGCTCACCGCGCTCGACCCGCCCGGCGCGGCCGAGGTCCCGGACCGCCCCCGGCCCGTGCGGACCGGCGCGGAGCAGCTCGCCCGGGACGGCTGGCGGCGCTTCGCGGGCGACCGGGTCGGCGTGGTCACCAACCCGACCGGCGCGCTGCGCGACCAGACCCACATCGTCGACTCGATGGTGGCCGCCGGGCTGCGGCCCCTGGCCGCGTTCGGCCCCGAGCACGGCTTCCGCGGCACGGCGCAGGCGGGCGGCTCGGAGGGCGACTACCTCGACCCGCGCACCGGCATCCCGGTCTACGACACCTACGGCGCGAGCGCCGAGAAGATCGCCGGGATGATCGCCAAGTCGGGCGTCGACACGCTCGTGTTCGACATCGCCGACATCGGCGCGCGCTTCTACACCTACATCTGGACCATGTACGCGGTCATGCAGGCCGCCGCGAAGACGGGCACGCGGTTCGTCGTGCTCGACCGGCCCAACCCGGTCGGCGGCACGGCCCGCGGCCCGCAGCTCGACCCCGCGTACGCGACGTTCGTCGGCCGCAAGCCGATCGCGCAGCAGCACGGCATGACGATCGGCGAGCTGGCGCGCCTGTTCGACGGCGAGTTCCTGCCGACCGACGGCGGCCGGCTCGCAAGCCTCGACGTGGTCGACGTGCAGGGCTGGAAGCGGGACGACCTGCACTCCGGCCTGCCGTGGATCCCGCCCAGCCCGAACGTGCCCACGCACGACACCGCGCTGGTCTACCCCGGCACGTGCCTGTTCGAGGGGCTCGTGTTCTCCGAGGGCCGCGGCACCACCCGCCCGTTCGAGACGATCGGCGCGCCGGGCCTGGACTGGCGGTGGGCCGAGGACCTCAACGCGCTGGGGCTGCCCGGCGTGCTGTTCCGCGAGACCTACTTCACGCCCACGTTCAACAAGTTCGCCAACAAGCTGTGCGGCGGGGTGGCCCTGCACCTCACCGACCCGCACCGCTTCGACGCGCCCCGCACGGCGGTCGCGATGATCGTCACCGCGAAGGCCCGCTACCCCGAGGTCTTCGCGTGGCGGCCGGACCACTACATCGACAAGCTCAGCGGCTCCGACCGCCTGCGCCGCATGGTCGACGCGGGCGCGGGCACCGACGAGGTGGTCGGCGCCTGGTCCGACGAGCTGGCCGCGTTCGACCGCACCCGCCGGCCGTACCTGCGCTACCGGTAGAGGGAGACAGCGATGCGCACCCCCGCCCTGCTGATCGCGACCGCCGTGCTCACCGCCGCCGCCCTGCCGGCGCACGCCGAGGGCCGCGAGGCCCGCTTCGACCAGCCGCACGAGGGCTGGTCGAGCAGCGTGCTGCGAACGGGTACCCCGCAGCGCGTGGGACTCGACCCGGCTCCGCTGGACGCCGCGCTGGCGCAGATCGAGCGCTACACCGCGCCCGACGCGACGGGCCACCCGCTGTTCGCGGGCGCCGTCACGCTGTTCGCCCACGACGGCGTCGTGGTCACGCACGAGCCGACGGGCTGGGCGGTCCGCTACGGCGACGCCGCCGGCACAGAGCTGCCCGAGGACCAGCGGGTGCCGATGACCCGCGACACGATCTTCGACCTGGCGTCGATCTCCAAGCTGTTCACCTCGATCGTGGTGATGCGCCAGCACGAGCTGGGCCGGTTCGGGCTGGACGACCCGGTCGCCCGGCACCTGCCGGAGTTCGGCGTCAACGGCAAGGAGTCGATCACCGTCCGGCAGCTGCTCACCCACACGTCCGGCCTGGTCGCGTGGCTGCCGCTGTGGTCGCAGTACCCGGACGTCCCGTCCCGGCTCAAGGCCGTGATGGACACCAGGCCGAGCAGTCCGCCCGGCGCCACGTACCTGTACTCGGACCTCAACCTGATCACCCTCGGGCTGCTGGCCGAGAAGTGGTCGGGCAAGCCGCTGGACGAGCTGGTCCGCGACGACATCACGCGCCCGCTGGGCCTGGTGGACACCGGCTACAACCCGCCGGCCGCCAAGCTGGACCGGATCGCGGCGACCGAGTACCAGGCGGGCCGGGGCATCATCCGCGGCAGCGTGCACGACGAGAACGCCTGGTCGCTGGGCGGCGTCGCGGGCCACGCGGGCGTGTTCTCCACCGCGCGCGACCTCGCCGTGCTGGGCCAGGCCATCCTCAACGGCGGCGCGCACGCGGGCGCCCGGATCCTGCGCGAGGAGACGGTGGAGCTGATGCTCACCGACTTCAACCAGGGCTTCCCCGGCAACTCCCACGGCCTGGGCTTCGAGCTGGACCAGCGCTGGTACATGGGCGCGCTGACGTCGCCGAGGGCCGCCGGGCACACCGGCTACACGGGCACCACGCTGGTGCTGGACCCCCTCTCGCGGTCGATCGCGATCCTGCTGACCAACCGGGTGCACCCGAGCCGCAACTGGGGCTCGATCAACCCGGCCCGCCGCGTGGCCGCCAACGGCCTCGCGCAAGCGCTTGCGGTCCGGCCCCGGCACGGCGACGCGTGGACGCCCGAGGTCAACGGCGGCACGTTGACCACGCGCGACCTCCCGCGCCGCGGCGAGCGGCAGAAGTTGTCGTTCCGGGCGTTCGTCGACCTCGACCCCGGCGACCGGGTGGTGGTCGAGGCCACCGCCGACGGGTCCGCCTGGCGCGAGGTCGGGGCGCTGACCGGGTACGGGGACCGGCGTTGGCGGAACGTGGACATCGAGACGGAGTCGGCGGCGCGGTTCCGCTGGCGCTTCGTCCGGGGCACGGGCTACGGCGGTCGCGGCGTGTACGTGGACGCCGTGCGGGTGAGCGACCACCGGGGCGTCGCGCTCGACGCCGAGCGCGAACCGGAGGGCTTGCGACCCGAAGGGTGGCGGACCGCGGACCGTTAGTGACAACGGTGGCCGCCGGACCCCGCCAAGCGGGGACATTGGGTCACGGTTGGGGTGAGTTACACCCACCCTGCGTTGACCTTGGTTTTGGCGGTTAGTAAGTTTCCCACGTGTCCACCGAGAGCACCGCCGATTCCAGCCCCCTGGTGAAGATCCGTTCGCTGCTGCCGGGCCTGGCCCGGGCCGAGCAGCGGGTCGCCAAGGTCGTGCTGGACAACCCGGCGACCGTCGCGCACCGCAGCATCACCGAGGTCGCCGAGGCCGCGGGCACCAGCGAGACCACGGTGACCCGGTTCTGCAAGGCGATCGGCGTCGGGGGCTACCCGGAGCTGCGCATAGCGCTGGCCGCCGACACGGCCCGCACGTCCATGCGCACCGACCGCGACCTGGGCGGCGACATCGGCCCCGGCGACGACCTGCGGCAGGTCGTGGGCAAGGTGGCGTTCGCGGACGCGCGGGCGGTCGAGGAGACCGCCGAGCAGCTGAACGTGGAGACACTGGAAGCGGTGGTCGAGGCGGTCGCGGGCGCGGGCCGGGTGGACGTCTACGGGTTCGGGGCGAGCGCGTTCGTCGCGTTCGACCTCCAGCAGAAGCTGCACCGGATCGGGCGCACCTGCTTCGCCTGGAACGACACGCACATCGCGCTCACCTCGGCCGCCGTGCTGACCGGCGCGGACGTCGCGGTCGGCATCTCGCACACCGGGTCCACCGCAGAGACCGTCGAGGCGCTGCGGGTCGCCAAGGACCACGGCGCGACCACGGTGGCGCTCACGAACTTCCCCCGGTCGCCGATCAGCGAGGTGGCCGACCACGTGCTGACCACGGCGGCGCGCGAGACGACGTTCCGCTCCGGCGCGATGGCCAGCCGGATCGCGCAGCTCACCGTGATCGACTGCCTGTTCATCGGGGTCGCCCAGCGGCACGTGGACAGCGCCAAGACGGCCCTGGAGGCGACGTACGACGCGGTGTCGGGGCACCGCCTCGGCGCCCGGCCGGACGGCAGGCGACGCCGGGAGTCCGGTAAATGACGCCGCCGCGGCACGACGTCGCGGTCCGCGTGGACTCGCCCACCGAGGCGCGCAATCCGCGGACGGCGGACATCGACCGGCTCCCCACGCTGGACGTCCTCCGCCTGATCAACTCCGAGGACCGCCTGGTCCCCGACGCGGTGGCCGCCGTGCTGCCCGAGCTGGCGCGGGCCGCGGACCTGGCCGTCGGCGCGCTGAACGCCGGCGGTCGCGTGCACTACGTCGGCGCGGGCACGTCGGGCCGGTTGGCCACGCTCGACGCGGCCGAGCTGGTGCCGACGTTCAACGCCCCGCCGGACTGGTTCCTGGCCCACCACGCGGGCGGCCGGGACGCCCTGGTGAACGCGGTCGAGGACGTCGAGGACCAGGCGTCCGACGGCGCCGCCGAGATCCGCAGGCACGCGGCCGCGGGAGACCTGGTGGTCGGTGTCACGGCGTCCGGCCGCACGCCGTTCGTGGTGGCCGCGCTGGAGGAAGCGCGCGCCCTGGGCGCGCACACCGTGCTGGTGTCCAACAACCCGACCGCGCCCGCGCCGGTCGAGGTGGACGTGCTGATCGCGGTCGACACGGGCCCGGAGGCGATCGCGGGGTCCACCCGGATGAAGGC
Source organism: Actinosynnema sp. NPDC059335 (assembly GCF_042752395.1). Taxonomy (NCBI): domain Bacteria; kingdom Bacillati; phylum Actinomycetota; class Actinomycetes; order Pseudonocardiales; family Pseudonocardiaceae; genus Actinosynnema; species Actinosynnema sp. NPDC059335. Next base: position 49,032 of record NZ_JBHYXZ010000001.1, read on the forward strand.
GGGCACCTCGCAGAAGCTGGTGCTGACGTCGTTCTCGACCGCCGTGATGGTCCGGCTCGGCCGCACCTACTCGAACCTGATGGTGTCGATGCGCGCCACCAACGCCAAGCTGCGCGGCCGCACGGTGCGCATCCTGCGCGAGGCGACGGGCCTGGGCGAGAAGGAGTGCACGTCCGCGCTGGCCGACTCGGGCGGCGACCTCAAGGTGGCTTTGGTGCACCTGCTGGCCGGCGTGCCCGCGGCACGCGCCGCCGAGGCGTTGGAACGCACGCAGGGGCACGTCCGGCTGGCGCTCAGCCAGCTCGCACCGGGCGCCACGGGATAGGCGTCGACAGCACCATCGCGCTGGACGTCTCGCCGTAGCCGCCCAGCCGCACCAGCAGCCGCTCCAGCTCGCTGATCGACGTGGTCACGACCTTGACCACCGAGCAGATGTCGCCGGTCAGCCGCACCACCTCCACCACCTCGGGGCAGTCGTCGAGCAGCTCGGGGTGCACCGTGATGCACCGCGGCCCGTAGCACTTCATCCGCACCAGCGCGATCACCGGCCGTCCCACCGCCGTCGGGTCCACGGTGGCGCGGTAGCCCGTGATGACGCCCGCGTTTTCCAGCCGCCGCACGCGTTGCGCGACCGTCGGCGGGGAGACGTGCACGCGCCGGGCCAGCTCGTTGTACGACAGCCGCGCGTCCTCCTGCAGGGCCTCCAGCAGGGCCCAGTCCACGCCGTCGAGATCGGTGCTCACGACCGCAAAGCTACTCGCCTCGACGCTTTCCGGTCATAAGACTTTTCCCTCGATCCCCATCCGTTGCCCATTCAACCAACCCGGATGCGCGGTCATCATGGAAGACATGACTTGCCCCGTCTCACCCAAACTCGACTTCGGCGGCACGACGCCCTACGAGGACTACGTGCACGCCTCCGTGCTGCACTCGCTGCAACAGCAGTGGTCCAAGGACCCGCGTGAGATGTCGTTCCTGGTGATCACGCAGGTCATGGAGCTGTACTTCGGCCTGCTGTGCTTCGAGTGGCGGCAGGCCCAGTCCGAGCTGCGCGCCGACGACCTGCGGGCGGCGGTCCGCACGCTGCGCCGCAGCGACCTGCACATGCAGGCGCTCAACGCGGCGTGGCGGCCGATCGCCCGGATGACGCCCGCCGAGTTCAACTCGTTCCGCGACGCCCTGGGCGAGGGCTCCGGCTTCCAGTCGGGCCGCTACCGCGAGGTGGAGTTCCTGCTCGGCGAGAAGTCCCGGTCGATGCTCGTGCCGCACCGCGCCGTGCCGCGGCAGCACGAGGCGCTCGAAGCGCTGCTGCACGAGCCGAGCCTGTACGACGACGTGCTCGCCGCCCTGCACCGGCAGGGCCTGCCGATCCCCGAGGACGTGCTCCGCCGCGACGTCAGCGAACCCTACGAGCCGAACGCCGAGGTGGAGGCCGTGTGGGCGGGCATCTACCGCGACGGGTCGCGTGACCTGCTCGAACTGGGCGAAGCGCTGACCGACATCGCCGAGGAGTTCGCCCGCTGGCGCTACGACCACCTGCTCGCCACGCGCCGGTCGATGGGCGCGAAGGCCGGCACCGGCGGTTCGGCGGGCGTCGCGTGGCTGGAGAAGCGCACGCGGCGCTCCGTCTTCCCCGAGCTGTGGACCGCCAGGAGCCACGTGTGAACGACCCGTTGGCACACACCCGTGACCTGTTCGACCTCGACGACGACGTCGTGTACCTCGACGGCAACTCGCTGGGCGCGCCGCCGAAGGGCGTCGCCGAACGGGTCGGGCACGTGGTGCGCGAGCAGTGGGGCCGGCGGCTCATCCGCAGCTGGTCGGAGGGCTGGTGGGAGGCTCCCGAACGGATCGGCGACCGCATCGGCCGGCTCATCGGGGCCGGTCCGGGGCAGGTCGTCGTCGCGGACTCGACCAGCGTGAACCTGTTCAAGGCGTTGATGGCGGCGGTGCGCAACACCGACCGGTCGGAGATCGTCGTGGACGCGGGGACGTTCCCGACCGACGGGTACATCGCGCGGTCGGTGGCCGAGCTGACCGGGTTGGCGCTGCGCCCGGCCCCGCCCGAGGAGCTGGACCTGCGGGACACGACGGCGGTCGTGCTGCTGAACCACGTCGACTACCGCACGGGCCGGATGCTGGACATGGCGGAGCTGACCCGGCAGGCGCACGCGGTGGGCGCGAAGGTGGTGTGGGACCTGTGCCACAGCGCGGGCGTGCTGCCGATCGAGCTGGACGCGCTGGGCGTCGACCTCGCCGTGGGGTGCACGTACAAGTTCCTCAACGGCGGGCCGGGGTCGCCCGCGTTCCTCTACGTGCCGAAGGCCGCGCAGGCGGGGTTCGAGCAGCCGCTGACCGGGTGGACGGGCCACGAGGCGCCGTTCGCGATGGCGTCGGAGTACACGCCGGACCCGGGCGTCTCCCGTGCGCGGGTGGGCACGCCGGACATCATCTCGATGCTCGCGCTGGACGCCGCCCTCGACGTGTGGGACCACGTGGACCTCAGGGACGTGCGCGCGAAGGGCCTGGCCCTGACCGCCCACTTCCGGTCGCTCGTGGAGGGCCTGCCGGGCATCGAGGTGATCACCCCGGCCGACGAGTGGCGCGGCCACCAGGTCTCCCTGCGCCACCCCGACGCCGCCCGGCTCATGGCGGGGCTGATCGAGCGCCGGGTGATCGGCGACCACCGCCCGCCGGACGTCCTGCGCTTCGGCTTCGCCCCGCTCTACAACACCTTCGACGACGCCGACCGCGCCGCCACCACCCTGAAGGAACTCCTCTGACCCCGTGACGGTCGGCCGGTCCGGGGGTCGTCGGCACGGAAACCGAGGATCCCTAACATTGTCGGATGCGTGTCGGTGTGTACGTGGACGGTTACAACCTGTACTACGGAGGGCGCAAGCACTGCGGCCGCGGCACGGCCGGGTGGCGGTGGTTGGACATCCGAGGGCTCGTCGGGACGCTGTTGGCCGAGAAGGCGGCCGACTGGCCCTCGGCCCGACCCGCCCGGATCGTGTACTGCACCGCGCGGATCAGCGCCGCCCACAACGCGTCCGGCTCGCAGGACCAGGACGTCTACCTCAAGGCGCTGCTCGCGTCGGGCAGCGTGGACCACATCGAGTACGGCAACTACATCAGCAAGGTCGTCAAGCGGCCGCTGGCCGTGGAGAAGGGCGGCAGCGGGAAGGGCAGGCATCACCCGGTGCCGGTCGCCCCGGCGTGGCCGATCATGGTCCAGAGCGGTGGCGCGCCGGTCGGCGACGCCTTGTTCATGGCCTCGGTGGCGACGTTCGAGGAGAAGGGCTCGGACGTCAACGTGGCCGCGCACCTCCTGGTCGACGTCCTCACGGCCGCGGTGGACGCGGTCATCGTGATCAGCAACGACAGCGACCTCCGGCTGCCCGTCCACGAGGCGTGGAACCGGGTGCCCGTGGGCGTGGTCAACCCCGGCGGGGGCTACACGGCAGGGGCCCTGTCCACGAACGCGGGCAGCGGTCTGGGCACCGGCAACCACTGGTGGCGCACGCTGGGCCCGGACGACTACACCGGCCACCAGCTCCCCGACCCGGCCGGCCGCTACACCCGACCACCGGGCTGGTGACGTCGCGCCGGCCCGTTTGATAAGCCGACGACCACCGGCTAGCCTGGTCCCATACCCGCCCGGTCCCTCGTGGGCCGGGTTTTCCTTTGCCCGCGTCCGCGACCTCCTACGTGGCGGCGGCGTCGGCGATGGAGCGGGCTTCGCGGGCGCCGGACTGGAGCGCTTCGCACCAGAACAGGATCCAGCGGGCGACGCCGTCCGGGTCGCCGGTCGAGAAGCCGTGCAGGGCGGCGGCGTAGTCGTCCTGCCGGCGCAGGCACAGGACCTCCGGCACGCCCAGCGACTTCGGGTCCAGGCCCGTCGCGATGGACGCCAGCCGGGACGCCGCCCGCGCCACCACGCCGTTGGCCGTGTCGAACGGGGCCAGGGACATCAGCTCGCCGTGCACCACCGCGACCAGCAGCGGGCCGGGGACCGACGTGCCGCCGGCGACCAGTCGGGCCAGCAGGTCCAGGCGCTCGGACACGCCCGGCGCGGAACGGGGACGGCCCAGTTCGCCGCCCAGGTCCGCGCCCGCCAGCACGTGCAGCCGCGCCAACGCCTGCAACGGCGCGCGCTGCCACGTCGGGAACACCACCCCCAGCGACTCCGCCACCCGCAATGCCCCCGCCAGCACGGGGTCCGACACGGCGCCGTCCGGCGGGATGGCGGTCGAGCCGCCGTCCAGCGCCGCCGACGCGCGGGCGGCGCGCACGGACGCCTCGGCCGCGGTGGTCGCCCAGCCGCGCAGGTTCACCCGGTGCCGGTGCACCTGGAACACGGCGTCACGCGCCGCGGCGACGGCGTCGGCCACACCGGGCAGGTCCAGCAGCGGGGCAAGCGGATCGGTCACGCCGCAGCACACTACCCGCCGGTAAGTGGCCATCTGAAACTGATCGAAAATGGCCGTGCAAAGCGGCCACTGACGGATTTATCGTCGAGGTGTGAACTGGTACGACCGCCCTGTGCTCATCGGCGACCACGTGCGCCTGGAACCGCTCGGCCCGGAGCACGCCGAGGGCCTGCACGAGGCAGGCAAGGACCCCGAGATCTGGACGTGGCTCAGCACCCGCCAGCCGGCTGCCGTCGACGAGACCCGCGAGTACATCGAGCGCAGCCTCGCCGACCCGGACCGCGTCGCGTGGGCCCAGATCGACCCGCGCACGGGCGAGGTCGCGGGCACGACGTCGTACTACGAGATCGACCCGCGCAACCGCGGCCTCTACATCGGCCACACGTGGATCGGCACGCGCTGGCAGCGCACCGCGCTCAACACCAACGCCAAGTTCCTGCTCCTCCGGCGCGCGTTCGAGGACCTCGACGCGCTCCGCGTCGGCTGGCACACCGACCTGCGCAACGAGCGCTCCCAACGCGCCATCGAACGCCTCGGCGCGACCCGCGAGGGCGTGCTCCGGGTGCACCGCGTCAGACCCGACGGCACCCTGCGCGACACCGTCGTGTACTCGATGACCGCCGAGGAGTGGCCCGCCCTGAAGGCCGGTCTGCGAACGTGACGGGAGTCACGCCGCGTGCCGCTGGTCGCAACCTACGTGTCGTTCGGCGGAATCGCGGTGGTCAGCGGGCCCGCACCGGGTTACACAGTTACCCACGCGTTTCGAACTCGGCCGAAATTGGTCTGAACCTTTTGGGTGCGCAGTGAGCTGAATCGCACTACGGTCAGTGCGCACCCCCACGGATTCAGGAGGTCCGCCCGCCATGACAGAGCCGCAAGCCGCCCTGGACAACCTGTTGACGGAGAACAGGGCGTTCCCGCCCAGCGAGGACTTCGCCGCGCAGGCCAACGCCACCGCCGCGCTGTACGAGGAGGCGGACGCCGACCGCGAGGCGTTCTGGGCGAAGCAGGCCGAGCGGCTGTCCTGGGACACGAAGTGGGACCGGGTCCTCGACTGGTCGAACGCCCCGTTCGCCCGGTGGTTCGTCGGCGGCAAGCTCAACGTCGCCTACAACTGCGTCGACCGGCACGTCGAGTCCGGCCACGGCGACCAGGTCGCCATCCACTGGGAGGGCGAGCCCGGCGACAGCCGCGCCATCACCTACGCCGACCTGCAGCGCGAGGTCTCCAAGGCCGCGAACGCGCTCATCGAGCTGGGCGTCGGCGCGCAGGACCGGGTCGCCATCTACATGCCGATGGTCCCCGAGGCCATCTTCGCCATGCTCGCCTGCGCCCGCCTCGGCGCGATGCACAGCGTGGTGTTCGGCGGCTTCTCCGCCGAGGCGCTGCGCACCCGCATCGAGGACTCCCGGGCCAAGCTCGTGATCACCACCGACGGCCAGTACCGGCGCGGCAACCCGGCGCCCCTCAAGACCGCCGTGGACGAGGCCGTGGCCAACGCCGACAGCGTCGAGCACGTGCTCGTGGTCAAGCGCACCGACACCGACGTCGAGTGGACCGAGGGCCGCGACGTGTGGTGGCACGACCTGGTGGACCGCCAGTCCGACCGGCACACGCCGGAGGCGTTCGACTCCGAGCACCCGCTGTTCATCCTCTACACGTCGGGCACCACGGGCCGCCCCAAGGGCATCCTGCACACCTCCGGCGGTTACCTGACCCAGGTGTCGTACACGCACCACAACGTGTTCGACCTCAAGCCCGACACCGACGTCTACTGGTGCACCGCCGACATCGGCTGGGTCACCGGGCACAGCTACATCGTGTACGGGCCGCTGGCCAACCGGGTCACGCAGGTCGTCTACGAGGGCACGCCCAACACCCCGCACGAGGGCAGGCACTGGGAGATCGTGCAGAAGTACGGCGTGTCGATCTACTACACCGCGCCGACGCTGATCCGCACGTTCATGAAGTGGGGCGCGGACATCCCGGCCAAGTACGACCTCTCCAGCCTGCGCGTGCTGGGCAGCGTCGGCGAGCCGATCAACCCCGAGGCGTGGATCTGGTACCGGGAGACCATCGGCGCGGGCCGGACGCCGGTCGTGGACACCTGGTGGCAGACCGAGACCGGCGGGATCATGATCTCGCCGCTGCCCGGCGTGACGGCCGCCAAGCCGGGTTCGGCGCAGCGCCCGCTGCCCGGCATCGGCGCGAAGGTCGTGGACGACCAGGGCAACGAGGTGCCGCACGGCGGCGGCGGTTACCTGGTGCTCGACCAGCCGTGGCCGGGGATGCTGCGCGGCATCTGGGGCGACGACGAGCGCTACCGCGACACGTACTGGTCCCGGTTCGCCGAGCAGGGCTACTACTTCGCGGGCGACGGCGCGAAGTACGACGCCGACGGCGACATCTGGCTGCTGGGCCGGGTGGACGACGTGATGAACGTGTCCGGGCACCGCATCTCCACCACCGAGGTCGAGTCCGCGCTGGTCTCGCACCCGACGGTGGCCGAGGCCGCGGTCGTCGGCGCGTCCGACCCGACCACGGGCCAGGGCATCGTGGCGTTCGTGATCCTGCGCGGCGGGGTGGCCGAGGGCTCCGACGGCGCGGAGGCGATCAAGGCGCTGCGCGACCACGTGGCCAAGGAGATCGGCCCGATCGCGAAGCCGCGGCAGATCATGGTGGTGCCGGAGCTGCCGAAGACCCGCTCGGGCAAGATCATGCGCCGGCTGCTGCGCGACGTGGCGGAGAACCGGCAGGTCGGCGACGTGACCACGCTCGCGGACTCGTCCGTGATGGACCTCATCTCGAACGGCCTGAAGTCGGGCGCCTCCGAGGACTGAGCACGTCCGGAGGGGTCCGCCGGTTCGTCGGCGGACCCCTCCGGGGGTTAGGGTGGTCCCCGGTGAGCCGGGAAGCCTGGTCGGCACGACGATGGACCGTGCCCGACCACCCGGAGTTGACGTGAACCGCATCCGCCCCGCCGCCGCCGAGTTCGCCCGCTACCTGCGCACCGAGACCGTCGGCGGCACGGTCCTCCTGGTCGCCACCGTCGTCGCGCTGGTCTGGGCGAACTCGCCGCTGTCCGGCGCCTACACGGCGGTGCGCGACTTCCACGTCGGCCCGGAGTCGCTGCACCTGAGCCTCAGCGTCGGCGACTGGGCCAAGGACGGCCTGCTCGCCGTCTTCTTCTTCGTCGCCGGGCTGGAGCTGAAGCGCGAGCTGGTCATCGGCGAGCTGAACGACGTCAAGACCGCGATCCTCCCGGTGGTGGCCGCGGTCGGCGGCATGGTCGTGCCCGCGCTGATCGCGCTGGGCGTCGGCTGGGGCGAGCCGGGCGTCGAGCGGGCGTGGGCGATCCCCGTGGCCACGGACATCGCGTTCGCGCTCGGCGTGCTCGCGATCACCGCGTCGGGCCTGCCGAACAGCCTGCGGCTGTTCCTGCTCAGCCTGGCCGTGGTGGACGACCTGGGCGCGATCGTGCTCATCGCCGTGCTGTTCACCGCGTCGTTCGACCTCGTGGCGGCGGCCGCGGCGGTCGCGCTGCTGGCGCTGTACGCGTTCCTCCAGCACAAGCGGGTGACCACGCCGTGGCTGTACGTGCCGATCGCGGTCGGCACGTGGGTCGCGGTGCACGCGGCCGGCGTGCACGCCACCATCGCGGGCGTCGCGCTGGCCCTGCTGACCCGGGTCCGCAAGGACCGCTACGAGCACGAGGCGCCGGCGCTGCGCCTGGAGCACCGGTTGCAGCCGTGGTCGGCGGGTGTGGCCGTGCCGGTGTTCGCGCTGTTCGCGGCCGGCGTCCCGGTGAACGGCGAGGCGCTGGGCGCGTTGTTCACCGACCGGCTGGCGCTGGGCGTGATGCTCGGCCTGGTGGTGGGCAAGGTGGTCGGCATCGTGGGCGCGTCGGCGGTCGCGGTGCTGGTGAAGGCGGCGCGGTGGCCGAGCGGCGCGGGGCCGCGCGACATCGTCGCGGTGGCGGTGCTCGGCGGGGTCGGGTTCACCGTCAGCCTGCTCATCGCGGACCTCTCCCTGGACGGGCAGGCGGCCGAGCAGGCGAAAGCCGCCGTGCTGCTGGCGTCGTTGACGGCGTCGTCGCTCGCCGCGGTCCTGCTCGTGCGGCGCGGCCGGGCGCACCGGCGGGCCGACGACGACTCCTGATCGTGCGGAGATCAGCCGGTCGGGCGGCCGCCGCCGGGCGTGCATGGCACGATGAACCGGTGACCAGCGCTCGGGAGAACACCAACGGCAGCGGACTGCCACCCGTACCGTCGATCCCGTTGACCGCGGAGAGCGCGGCGAAGATCGCGGCAGAGACGTCCATCGGCGGCCTGGTGCGCGACGCCACGGCCCACCTGTCCACGTTGGTCAGGGCGGAGGTCGAGCTCGCCAAGTCCGAGGTGGCGGGCGAGATCAAGAAGGGCGTGAAGGGCAGCGTCTACTTCATCGTCGCGCTGACGGTGCTGCTGTTCAGCTCCTTCTTCTTTTTCTTCTTCGGCGCGGAGCTGCTGGACGTGTGGCTGCCCCGCTGGTCGGCGTTCCTGATCGTGTTCGGGTTGATGCTGGTCACCGCGGTGCTCTTCGCGTTGCTGGGCTACCGCAAGGTGAAGAGGCTGCGCGCGCCGCAGCGCACGATCGACTCGGCCAAGGGCACCGTCGCGGCCCTGCGGCACCGCGGCGAAGACCGCTGAACCGCGCCGTGCGGCTGCCACCGGACCCGTCGACCGCCCGGGTGCCCGGCCCGTGGGCGCACCGGGACGTGTCCGCGAACGGCATCCGGCTGCACGTCGCCGAGCTGGGCGAGGGCCCGCTCGTGCTGCTGCTGCACGGGTTCCCGGAGTTCTGGTGGACGTGGCGGCACCAGGTCGTCGCGTTCGCCGAGGCGGGCTACCGCGCGGTGGCCGTGGACCTGCGCGGCTACGGCGACTCCGACAAACCGCCGCGCGGCTACGACGGGTTCACGCTCGCCGGCGACGTCGCCGGCCTGGTGAAGGCGCTCGGCGAACCCCGCGCGCACCTCGTCGGGCACGCGTGGGGCGGCATGCTGGCGTGGACGGTCGCCGCCATGCACTCGCGGCTGGTCTACTCGGTCACGGCCGTGGCCGCGCCGCACCCCTTGGCGTTGCGCCGCGCGATCCGCCGGCGCCCGCGCGGCCAGGGCCGGGCGAGCGCGCACCTGTTCCGCTCGCAGCTCCCGCTGTACCCGGAGCGGTGGCTGACCCGGGACCGGGGCGCGGCGGTGGCCGGGATGCTGCACGCGTGGGGCGGTCCGAAGTGGAGGGTGTCGCCCGAGTTCGACGAGGTGGCGCGCCGCAACCGGGAGGCGTTCCTGGTGCCCGGCGTCGCGCACAGCTCCATGGAGTACCACCGGTGGGCCGTGCGGTCGCAGCTGCGCGGCGACGGCCGCCGGTTCGCCGAGGCGGTGGACCGCCGGCTGGACGTGCCGGTGCTCCAGCTGCACGGCGCGCTCGACCCGGTGATGCTGCCGTCCACCGCGGCCGACTCGGTCCCGTGGACGGGCGCGCGGTCGTCGTACCGGGTGCTGCCCGAGGTCGGCCACTTCCCGCACCAGGAAGCGCCGAACACCACGAGCCGGATGGTCACCGACTTCCTCGCGACGGTCTGACCGGCGACGGGGTTTCAGGAGGCGCAGGTCTGGGTCGAGACCCGGCGGACCATCGTGGGCGCCTTCGCCACTTCCTCCGCGACCTCCTCGGCGGTCAGCACGAAACCGGTCTCCTGGTCGTCCACGGCCGCGCCGAACACCACGCCCATCACCCGGCCCTGCGGGTCGACCAGCGGGCCGCCGGAGTTGCCGCTGCGCACCTTCGCCCGCACCGTGTACACGTCCCGCGTCACGGTCTGCGCGTCGTAGATGTCCGGCCCGCGCAGCATCCTGATCCGCTCCCGCACCCGCGCCTCGGACGCGGTGTACGGGCCGTCCAGCGGGTAGCCGAGCACGATCCCGTCCTCGCCGGGCTGGATGTCGTCGGTGCGGAACTCGAGCGGCGTCGCCTCCAGGTCCGGCACGGCCAGGATCGCGACGTCGGTCTGCGCGTCGTAGTGCACCACCGTGGCGTCGAACTCGCCGATGCCCACCTCGACGCTCACGTCGGTGGTGCCCGCGACCACGTGCGCGTTCGTCATGACCCGCTCCGGCGCGATGACGAAACCCGTGCCCTCCAACGCCCGCGAGCACGACGGCGCGCGTCCGCGCACCTTGAGCACGCTGGGCTCCAACCGCCGCACGATCGGGTCGGCGCTCAACGCCGGGTCCGGCGGGCCCACCTCCCGCATCGGCGTCCGGTCGAACGGGTCCATCGCGGCCGGGAAGCCCGACACGTCGAACAGCTTCCGCAGGTCGTCGGCGAGGGTGCGGGCGGCGGGCGGCATGACGTCGTCCACCGTGGACAGGATCACCGACTGGTTGAGCGTCTTCGCGAGCGACGGCAGGCCCGCGACCATGGTCAGCGGCAGCGCGATCATCCACGCCACCACGAACACCACCGCGCCCTGCACGATCGCGCCCAGCGCGTTGTCCACGCCGCGCAGCGGGCTGGAGTTGACCCGGGGCTTGATCGCGCGGCCCACGTACACGCCGAGCGTCTCGCCCAGCGCGACCAGCAGCACCACGATGCCGACCGCGAACACGACCTTGGTCACCACGTTGTCGAACCGGGCGACGACCAGCGGCGCGAGCTGCGTGCCGAGCACCAGGCCGACCAGCACGCCGAGGAACGCGGGCAGCGCCACGACCATGCCCTGCCGCGCGCCGGAGACCGCGGCGAAGGCGGCCAGCGCCAGCACGAGCAGGTCAACCCAGTTCACTCACACCTCCACCGCCGCCCGGGCCACGTCGAGATCGCGCACGTCCGCGGTGTCCCACGGCCGCTCCCACCCGCCCAACGCGAGCAGCCCGTCGAGCAGGCCGGCGGTGAAACCCCACACCAGCATGCCCGGTGCGGAGAACGCGGGTCCCACGAAACCGGACGGGTGGCTCACCCGGAACCGGTTCGCCGGGTCCGCGAGGTGCGCGATCGGCACCCGGGCCACGGCGGCGGTCTCGGCCGGGTCGACCGGCGCGACCGGCGACGGCGCGTCCCAGTGCGCGAGGACCGGGGTCACGACGAACCGCGACACCGGCACGTACAGCCGGGGCAGCGTCGCCACCGGCCGCACGCCCTCGCGCAGCACGCCGGTCTCCTCGAACGCCTCGCGCAGCGCGGTGTCCACCGGGCCGTCGTCGGTGGGGTCGGCCGCGCCGCCGGGGAAGGCGACCTGGCCGGGGTGCGAGCCGAGCGTGTCGGCGCGGCGCAGCAGCAGCACGTCCGGGCCGTTCGGGCCCTCCCCGAACAGCATCAGCACGGCGGCGGGCCGCCCGGAGCCGTCCGGCGGGGGCGTGAGGCGGGTGAAGGCGCGGGCGTCGATGTCGGCGGTGGCCTTCACCAGGCCGCGCATCCACTCCGGGACGTCGTCCGGGTCCACCAGGGCGGTCATCCGACCACCTCGCGCACCTGCTCCACCGACGTGAACACCACGGGCTCGTCCACCAGGTCCAGCGAGCCGTCCGCGCCGGCCACGTAGGTCACCGGCAGCCTGCGCGGCACGCGCAGCGCCTGGCGCACCGCGTCGGGCGGGTCCGCCACCGCCGGCAGCCGCACGCCGAGCTTCGCCAGCAGCTCCAACCCGTCGGCCTCCTTGCTCTCCACGAGCACCGCGACCACCGGGACCGCGCCGGGCTCCCGCGCGTAGGCGTCCAGCACCTTCAGCTCCTCCTGGCACGGCAGGCACCAGGTGGCCCAGAAGTTCACCACGGCCCGGCCCGGCACGGTGGCCGCCACGTCGACCGGCCGGCCGTCGCCCAGGCACGTGACCACGACGCCGCGCAGCGGTTCCGGCCCCGGCGCGTCCGGCGACCCCTGCGGGCACGGCGGGAGCGCCGCCCGGGCGCGCACGTCGTCGAGGTCCGCGGTCGGCCGCGTGCGGGTCGGGATCGCGGCCTGCTCGGCCGGCCCGGGCGAGCGGGGCCACAGCGCGACCACGCCCGCCACCGCCAGCACCAGGACGACGACGGACCAGCGCGCGGCGGTGCTCACGCCGGCCTCTCCCCCGCCCGGACCCGCTCCGCCAGCTCGATCAACCGCGGCGCCTCCTCGCCCTTCACGAGCTTCCGCGCCTTCTCCGGGTCGACCTGGCCGATGCCGTAGGACGGGCACTGCGGCGCGAGCAGGCAGGCGCCGCAGGCGGGCGTGCGGGCGTGGCACACGCGGCGGCCGTGGAAGATCGTGCGGTGCGAGAGCAGGGTCCACTCCTTGCGCTCCACCAGCGCGCCGACGGCGTGCTCGACCTTCACCGGGTCCTCTTCGGACGTCCAGCCCCAGCGGCGGACGAGCCGGCCGAAGTGCGTGTCCACCGTGATCCCCGGCACACCGAACGCGTCGCCCAGCACGACGTTCGCGGTCTTGCGGCCGACGCCGGGCAGCGTCACCAGGTCCTCCAGCCGGCCGGGCACCTCGCCGCCGAACCGCTCGACCAGCGCCGCGCCCAGGCCCATCAGCGACGTGGCCTTGTTGCGGTAGAAGCCGGTCGACTTGATCAGCTCCTCCAGCTCGGCCCGGTCGGCGGAGGCGTAGTCGGCGGCCGTGCGGTAGCGCCGGAACAGCGCGGGCGTGACCAGGTTCACCCGCACGTCCGTCGTCTGCGCGGAGAGCACCACGGCGACGAGGAGTTCCAGCGGGGTGGTGAAGTCCAGCTCGCAGTGCGCGTCCGGGTAACCCTCGCCCAGGATCCGCACCATGCGTCGTGCCCGGCGGACCAGCCCCAACCGCGTCTCCGGCTGCTTCACCGCGCTCTTCGCCATGCGACGAGGTTACTGGCCGCCGCCACGCCGGCGGCGGCTCGGTCGGCCGAGCCCCGTCACCCGGAAGTCCCACCCCGCGGGTGACGGGCTTCCCGGGCGGCGACCGGTTTGAAGGGCGACGATCGGGGGCAAGCAACCACGGGCCGACCGCACACGTCTTCTCGACGGACCTCGAACCGACACGCCGGAGTGACCCCCCTTGACCGCGCGCCGAACCGGATGCGCAAGGATCGGAGCCATCATGACTGCCTGGTTCGTCATCGCCGTTCCGATCGTGATCATGTTCTTCGCGCTCTTCATGGAGCGCGTGGAAGCTCGTCTGCGGCACGTCGCCGTGCAGGAGGACGAGGTCGAGGAGTTCCTGGAGTCGGCCCGCCCCGACGAGGTCAGGGCGCTCTACGGGCACGGCATCGGCCGCGCGCTGGAACTGTTCCGGCTGCGCCGGCTGGGCGGTCGTGCCAGGAACCTGCGCCAGCGGCGTACCCGCCGCTAAGCGGGGAAAGGACCGGCGAGGCCCACGGGGTCAACCCCCGCGGGCCTTATCGGGCTGTCCGGGCTGGTGGAGCGGCGCGCCGAAAGGCGATCCCCACCACAGCCCTTAGACTGCACTCAGTGATCGGCGGCAGGCGCTGATCCGCCAGAAGGCGGAACGCGCTCAACCATGCCGCCGCGTCTCGACAGGAGGGACGAGGTGGACGAGACCCTGGCCCGCGCGGGCATCTTCCAGGGGGTTGAACAGGCCGCGGCGGAGGCGCTGGCGCAGACGCTCGAGTCAGTCGAGTTCCCGCGTGGCCACGTGATCTTCGCGGAGGGCGAGCCGGGCGACCGGCTCTACATCATCCAGTCCGGCAAGGTGAAGATCGGCCGCAAGTCGCCGGACGGCCGGGAGAACCTGTTGGGGATCTTCGGTCCGTCGGACATGTTCGGCGAGCTGTCGATCTTCGACCCCGGTCCGCGCACGTCCACCGCCACCACGGTGACCGAAGTGCGCGCGGTCAGCATGGACCGCCCCGCGCTGCGGCAGTGGATCACCAACCGGCCGGAGATCGCCGAGCAGCTGCTGCGGGCGCTGGCCCGCAGGCTGCGCCGGACGAACTCGATGCTGGCCGACCTGATCTTCACCGACGTGCCCGGCCGCGTGGCCAAGGCGCTGCTGCAGCTCGCGCAGCGCTTCGGCAGCCAGGAGGCCGGTCTGCTGCGGGTCACGCACGACCTGACGCAGGAGGAGATCGCCCAGTTCGTGGGCGCCTCGCGCGAGACGGTGAACAAGGCCCTGGCCGACTTCGCCCACCGCGGCTGGCTGCGGCTGGAGGGCAAGAGCGTGCTGATCCTCGACCCGGAGCGCCTGGCCCGCCGCGCCCGGTGACGAGGAGGTCGACGCGCGGCGTCGTCGTCGGACGACGTGGCCGCGCGGTGTCGACGGACAACAAGACCGGGCGCCGCCCCCGACGCGGCGCACCGGTCTTGTTGGCGCACGGCCCATCCCCCGACAGACCGCGCTCTTCCCACACCTCCGGCGCTCGCAGGCCCCGACCCTCGTAGCGCCGGAAGGAGGCTTGGTTACCCGCGGCGACGTGAGTCGAAACGGGTGGTGGTGGCTGCTTCCACGATCGCACGGCCCCCACCCCGCAACTCAAGCCCGTTCACCCTCAAGGACCCTCTGTTCAGCGGTTTCCCCAGGTGGTTTCACCCGGTCATCCCATTGTTGTAATCGAACTGCAACCCATTCCCGGCCAATGGACCGCCCACGGCCGGGGAGGCGGTGACGGATCGCACCGGCAAATGACTGGTACGGGCGTACCAGTGTGGTCATACTGGTACGCATGTCCCAGTCTGCCCGCCTCTCCGACTACCGCACCGCCCTGACCACCCCCGGCATGCGCGGCCCCGTCGTCGCGTCCCTGCTCGCCCGCCTGCCGATCGCCATGATCGGCCTGTCGCTGCTGCTGTACGTGCAGCGGGAGACCGGGTCGTTCGCCGCGGCGGGCCTGGTGTCGGCGGCGTCGCTGGTGGGCGTCGCGGTCGGGTCGATCGTGCAGGGCAGGCTGATGGACCGGCTCGGGCCGACCCGCCCGCTGCTCGGCGCGGTGGCGTTGTTCGCGGGCTTCGTGGCGCTGGCGATCGGCGCGGTCGAGGCGGGCGCGGCGCCGGCCGTGCTCGCGCCGCTCGCGTTCCTGGTCGGGCTCACCGAGCCGATGGTGGGCTCCGCGTCCCGCGCGCTGTGGTCGCACGTGCTGCCCCCGGGGTCCGCGCGGCTGGCCGGGTACGCGTACGAGGCCATCAGCATGGAGGTCTTCTTCATCCTCGGCCCCGGCCTCGCCGGGCTGCTCGTCACGGCGCCGTGGGCGGGCACCGGCGTGGTGCTCGGCGCGGTGTCGATGGTGCTCGGCGCGGTGTGGTTCGCGGTGAACCCGACGGTGCGCGGCGTCCGGCCCGCGGCGACGGGCCGCAACCTGCTCGGCGCGTTGGCGTCGCCCGGCATGCGCACGGTCGCGTTGGCGGCGCTGGGCTTCGGCGTGACGATCGGGTTCATCGAGGTGGCGGTGCCCGCCGCGGCGGAGCGCGCCGGCCACGTCGGCGTGGGCGGCCTGCTGCTGAGCCTGTGGTCGGTCAGCTCGGTGCTGTTCGGCGTCCTGTACGCGATGAAGCCGTTCCCGCGCGCGATGCACCTGCGGCTGCCCGTGCTGCTGGGCGGGTTCGCGGTGCTGTCCCTGCTGCTCGCCGTGCCGACCGGGTTGATCGGCCTGGGCGCGGCGCTGTTCGTGGTCGGCACCCTGATCACGCCGCAGGCCACCACCCACTCGGCCGCGATCGAGCAGGTCGCGCCCGCAGGGACGGCCACCGAGGCGTTCGGCTGGGTGGTCACGGCGGTGACGGTCGGGTTGGCGATCGGCCAGTCGGTGAGCGGTCAGCTGGTCGAGTCCCACGGCACGGGCGCGGCGTTCGTCGCGGCGGCGGCGTCGGGCTTCCTGATCGCGGTGCTGGTGTGGGCGTTCCGCGGCACCGTGGCCGCCGGCGTGCCCGCCTCGCCGGCCCTGGCCGCGGCGCGCTGAATTGTCGGTGGTCGGGTCTAGCGTCCGCGCCATGGACCTGACCGCCACCACCGCCGACCTCGCCGCCGCCGCGGCCGACGTCGCCCGCCTCCTGCCCACCCGCGTGTACGACCCCGTGCTGGCGGGCCTGGTGCTGCGCGCCGACGCCGGCGGCGTCGAGCTGGCGGGCAGCGACCGCGAGCACGCGGTGCGGCTGACCCGTGCGGCGACCGTGCACGCGGACGGCGCCGTCGTCGTGCCCGCGAAACCGCTCGCCGACACCCTGCGCGGCCTGGAGGACCACCAGGTGCGCCTCGTCGTGGAGGGCTCCCGGCTGGCCGTGCGCACGTCGAGGGCCCGCTTCGCCCTGCCGCTGCTGGACCTCGCGTCCCACCCGGGCATCCCCCCGCTGCCGCCCGCCGTGGGCGTGATCGCCGCGCGGGCGCTGGCGGCGGCGCTGGTGCCGGTGTCGAGCGCCGCGTCGAAGGACGACGCGCTGCCGATGTTCACCGGGGTGCGGATGCACGGCGCGGGCGGGCGGCTGGAGCTGATCGCCACGGACCGGTACCGGATGGCGTTCGCTTCGATACCGTGGGGGCCGACAGGCGGGCTGGACGTGCTCGCGCCGGCGGCGGTGCTGGCCGAGGCGTCGAGGCAGCCGGACCGCGACGCGGACGTGACGGTGCACGCCGACGCCGACCGCATCGCCCTGTCGTGGGCGGGTGGCAGCGTGAGCACCGCGCTGCTGGCCGCCCCGTTCCCGGATGATCGAGTGCGGAAGTTGTTGGAGGCGGTCATCGACAGCACGGTGTTGGTGGAGGCCGATGTGCTGGCCGGCGCGGTGCGGCGGGCGGTCCCCTACTCCGGGCCGCACGGTTCGGTGACGTTGCAGGTGGACGACGGCGAGCTGCGGGTGCGGGGCAGTGATCCGCAGAGCGGCGAGTCGGAGGAGTCGGTCAAGGCCACGATCGACGGCAACCGCGTGACGAAGACCTTCCAGGCCCGGTACCTGGCCGATGCGCTGCGCGCGTTCAGCGGGCGGCGGGTGGAGCTGCGGATCCAGGACGGTCTGCGTTCGACGGTGCTGACGTCGCAGGCCGGGGACGACGGCGTGGAGCTGACGTACCTGGTCGTGCCGCTGCGCACCGTCTCCTGACGGCCCGGGGCACGCGTCTCTCGGCCTCCCGGGCCGGACACGATGGGGTGAACCTGGCCGGAAAGTGTACGGAAACACCGTTACCGCACCTCGGTTAAAACGAGGACCGAGCGCCCGACAACCACGACCCCTGCGCCGGCCCGAGCAGGACGCGGCCCGGCGTCCGAGCAAGCCACGTGGCGAGCCCGGCCGGAACGGGAGCCGGCCGGGCGAGCGCGAATCGAGCCGAAGCGGATGCGGCCGGGTCGGGACGGATCGGCGGAACGGGAGGGAGGGGATTCGGGCCGGGTCGAACCGGCAGGGACGGGGCGATCGGGCCGAGTCGGAACGAGCCGGAGTGGGCGGGTGGTTGGTTGGCGAGCGGGGCTTGGCGGGTCGCGCGGTCCGCGGAAGCCGGATCGACGGACGGACCGGATCGACAGACGGACCGGCCGGCCCCGGTCTACCCCGCGTCGTCGCCGCCGCCCCAGACCCACATCGCTTCCAGCACCCCGCGCAGCGCCTCGCCGCGCGGGGTCAGGGAGTAGCGCACCCGGCTGGGCCACCCTGGCTCCCGCGCCCGCACCACCACGCCGCTCGCCGCGAGCTGCGTGAGCCGGTCGGCCAGCACCTTGTCGGACAGCGCGGGCAGGGCGGCCGCCAGGTCGCCGAAACTCCGCTCGCCCGCGAGCAGCTCGCGGACGATCAGCGTCGTCCACCGCCCGCGCAGCGCGTGCAACGTGACCTCGACCGGGCAGTCGGGCACCGGGTGGTCGACCTCGCCGTGTGGGTCGCCGGCCCAGGCACTCACCGTTTGGTTGGTCACGCGCCGCCCTCCTAACGTCCCTCACATGATCGCGCGTACCCCCGAGGAGCTGCCCCCGCTGTTCGCCGCAGCCTTCACCGCGGGTGACCCCAGTGCCCTGTACGAGCCCGGTGCCCAGCCCGCCGAACTCGCCGGGCACCTCGCGCTCGGCCGGCCGATGACGGTCGAGGTCCGGAAGGTGATCACGCGGGGTGACTTGGCGTTGTTGATCGTCGACTGGCGGATCGGGGACGAGGCCGGCACGGCGACCGATGTCGCGCGGCGGGGTGCGGACGGTGGTTGGCGGTATGCGATCGACAACCCGGGTGGGGTTGGGCGGTAGCGGTGGGGCGAGGGGCGGCGGTGGGCGACGGGCAGGCGGTGGGTGACGGGCGGGTGGTGGGCGGGGTCGTGGGCGGGGCGTGACAGGGTGGGGGACGGTGAGCGGTGGGCGGCCCGCCGTTGGGTGTCACACGGCAGGGCGTGTGGGTGTCACCCGGTTGGGGTTTCGCGCAGGTACTCCAGCTGCGCCCGCACGGACCACTCCGCGGCCGGCCACAGCGCACGGTCCACGTCGGCGTACACCAGTTCGACCACCTGACGCGCGGTCGGGTCGCCGCCCAGGTCCGCCACGGCCGCCCTGACCTGCGCCAACCGCTGCTCCCGGTGCACCAGGTACCCGCCGGCAGCCGCCACGACGTTCGGTAGCTCCGGACCGTGGCCGGGCAGCCCGATCGTGCCCGTCGGCAGCGTCGTCAGCAGCCGCAACGACTGCAGGTAGTCACCGAGTCGCCCGTCCGGATGTGCCACCACGGTCGTCCCCCGACCCAGCACCGTGTCCCCGGTCAGCACCGCGTCGTCCAACTGGAAGCACACCGAGTCGGCCGTGTGCCCGGGCGTCGGCAGCACCCGGATCGACAGGCCGGCCGCCTCGATCACGTCGCCTTCCGCCAGCCCCTGCCCGCCGAGCCGGAACGCCGGGTCGACCGAGCGCACCGGCGCGTCCACCTGTCGCCCGAACGAACGTGCCCCTTCCGAATGGTCGGCGTGACCGTGGGTGAGGAGCACGACCTCCACCGGGGCCTGCTCCGCGATCCGCCCGAGGTGCGCCGGGTCGGCCGGCCCAGGATCGACCACCACGCAGGAGGCGGACCCGGGCGCGCGCAGCACCCAGGTGTTCGTCCCCTCCAACGTCATCAAGCCGGGGTTCTCGGCCAGCAGCACCGACGCCGTGGGCGTCACCGGCCGCAACACCCCGTAGGCCACCGCGCTCACGGCAGGACCACCCGCACCACGTCACCCTCCCGCACCAACTTGGGGATCACCTTCGACACGTCCCGGGTCGCCGCCAGCACCGCCGACACCGACCCGAGGTCGTCCATCTCCGCCAACGTCACCCAGGTGGGCGGCATCAGCGACCGCCGCCCGTCCTTCCAGTCGCGCAGCGCATCGCCCGGCCGTTGCCAGGCCGCGTCCGAGGCTTCCGTGGTCACCCCGTCGGCGACCTGCCCGGACGGCAGCACGGCCACGAAGAAGTACGTGTCGTACCGCCGGGGCTCCTCCTCGGGCGTCAGCCAGTTCGCCCACGGGCGCAGCAGGTCGGCCCGCAGCACGAGCCCTTCGGCGGCCAGGAACTGGGCCAGCGACAGCTCCCGCGCCACCAGCGCCGCGCGCGCCGAGGCGAACGCCGCCGTGTCGGCCACGACGGACGTCGGGGACGGCCCGGCCAGCAGCACGCCGGACTCCTCGAACGTCTCCCGCACCGCCGCGCACACCAACGCCGTGGCCAGTTCGACGGAGCATCCGAACCGGGTGGCCCACCAGGAGGGCGGCGGCCCGCTCCACGCGACGGACGTGTCCGCGTCACGCGGGTCGACGCCGCCGCCGGGGAACACGGTCATCCCGCCCGCGAAGGCCATGCCGGCGACCCGGCGCAGCAGGAACGCCTCGATCCCGGCCGCGCCGTCGCGGACCAGGACGACGGTGGCCGCGTCACGGGGTCGGACCGGCGGTCCGGTGAAGTCCTCGGGCGCCATGTCGGCCGGCAGCACCAGGTCGTGGGGGAGTTCGCGCACGACCCGAGCGTACGAGGATCATCCGTCTGTGGACACCACGCGCAAGGGCTGCCTGGTCAACGTCGCGCTGTTCGTCGTGGGCGCGATCGTGGGCACGGGCCTGACGGCGACGGCCGCCGTCCTCCTCTTCCTCCCCGGCAGCACCGTGACGAGCACGGACGAGGGTTCGCCGAACGTCTACGTGAAGGAGCGGTCGCGCCTGGTCGGTGGGACGGACCACGAGGTGTGGCTGGGCGCGTCGCCGGATCACGGGCACGTCGTGCCGATCCCGGACGGGTGGGACGACACGCCGGAGGTGGTGCGGGGTCCGGACGGCGTGGAGCTGCGGTTCGACCACGGCGGCCGGATCTTCGTGCCGCGCTCGACTTACGTAGGCGGCCGATGAAAGGCAGGATGGGCCGGGTGGACGAACAGCTGCGCGTAGGACTCGTCGGTGCCGGCCCGTGGGCGACCTCGGTGCACGCGCCGGGTATCGCCGACCACCCGGGCACGCGTTTGGCGGCGGTGTG
The DNA here is from genome assembly GCF_042752395.1 of Actinosynnema sp. NPDC059335. Lineage (NCBI taxonomy): Bacteria > Bacillati > Actinomycetota > Actinomycetes > Pseudonocardiales > Pseudonocardiaceae > Actinosynnema > Actinosynnema sp. NPDC059335. The sequence continues at coordinate 69,878 of NZ_JBHYXZ010000001.1, forward strand.
GGCCCGTCGGGAGGACGCCGCGGCGGAGGTGGCCGCGGCTCACGGCGCGGCCGTCGCCCGGACGCCGGAGGAGTTGTTGGCGCAGGTGGACGCGGTCGCGTTCGCCGTGCCGCCCGAGGTGCAGGCGGGGATCGCGGTCGAGGCGGCCCGGTCGGGCAAGCACGTGATCCTGGAGAAGCCGATCGCGGGGAGCCTGGCGGACGCCGAGCGGCTGGCCCGTGCGGTGGCGGACGGCGGGGTCGCTTCGCTGGTGGTGCTGACCAAGAGGTTCGCCCCGGAGACGCAGGAGCAGTTGGCGCAGTTGCGGGAGGCGGGCGGCTGGGTGGGCGGGAGCGCGCGGTGGTTGAACGGCGCGTTGCTGGGTGGTCCGTACTCGCGGTCGCCGTGGCGGCACGAGCGGGGTCCGTTGGACGACGTGGGTCCGCACGCGTTCGACCTGCTGGACGCGACGCTGGGCACGATCACCGACGTGATCGCCGCGAACCGGTCGGAGCACGGTGTGTGGCAGGTCGTGTTCCGGCACGAGGGGGGTGCGACGAGCGTGGCGACGATGACCATGTCGTTGCCGTTGAACCCGGGCATCGCCGAGGTGGTGGTGTACGGGGAGCACGGTCACCGGGTGTTGGCCGATCGGGGCACGACGGCGCGGCAGTGCTTCACGAACCTGTTGGACGACTTCGTGGCCATGGTGGACAGCGGCACGACGGAGCACCCGCTGGACGTGCGGCGTGGTCTGCACCTGCAGCGGGTCATCGACCTGGCGCGGCGGAAGGCGGAGGCTTAGGTCGCGCGGTGTGGCCCGGCCCCTCGTGTGGGGCCGGGCCTGCCGGTTCAGCCGGGGTACTTGCCGTTGCTCGGCTTGGGCATCCCGTTGACGTATTCCGGGCCGCCGGGCCAGGACTGCTGCTCGCGCTGCGCCAGTTCTTCGTGCAGCTGTTGCAGCAGTGCCCGTTCGCGGTCGCTGAGCTTCGCGTCCACGGTGGGCGGGAGGTGGACGGCCGCGGGCGGCTGCCCGTCGGCCAGCGCGGCCTGGAGCGCGGCGAGGTCGTCGGGGCCGAGTTCGGTGGTGACCTCGGCCCGCGACAGCGGGTGGTCGTCCGGGAACGCGAACACCGGGGCCGGCGGCCGGTCGGCCGCCGGGGGCTCGGCGACCGGCTCCTGGTGGGCGTCGTCGGCGCGCGTGTCCTCGGCGGGCGCCTCCGCCCGCACGTCCTCGGTCACGTGCACGTCGTCCGCCACGCGCGCCTCGTCGGCCGGTCGCGGCTCGTCCTCGACGACGTCCGCCACCGGTTCGAGCACGGGGAGCCGCTTGACCGGCTTCGGCGGGAACGGCTGGGCGCCTTCGTAGGACTCGACGCGGGACCGACGTGACTTGGAGCCGTTCTGGGGTTCGACAGGCACCGGTTCCGGCTCGACCACCGGTGCCTGGCCCCGCGACTCACCGTCGAACCACGTGGCCGGGTCCGGTATCTGCGGGCGGTCGGTGGTGCCGGCGGTGAAGAACACCTCGCGCGCCGTGGTCACGGCGGCCGCGTGGTACTCGCCGAGCTGGGTGCCGACGGTCAGCACCTCGACCGACGCCCGGATGCCGGCTTTGCGCAGCACGGTGTCGACCCGGTAGGCGGTGGCGGGCGCGAAGCCGGCCGGGCCGATGTCCACCAGGACGACGCGCTGCGGCAGGGGCCCGGGGGTGGCGCCCGCCGGGCTGGACCGCCAGGTGGCGCGCACGCCGCGCACGTCGGGCAGCACCGACAGGGTCTTGCCGAGCACTTCGCCGAGGCCGTCGGCCGGGTCGTTGTCGACGCTGAACCGGTGCCGCGCGGACGGCACCCGCTCGACCGCGAACAGGCGGTCGGCGAGGGTGCGGTCGGAGCGGACCTCGCCGAGCAGCCAGCCGATCTCGTGGCGCTCGTCGGAGGACACCGGGATGCGGCCGGCGAGCAGGCAGCCGACGACCAGTTCCACGGCTCTGTCCAGCTCGGCCACCGCGAGCAGCTCCCGAGCCTGGGTCAGCGCGTCGTCGTCGACGCGTCCGGCCAGCGCCAACAGGAGGTCGTGTAAACGGACGGGGAGTCCCACACCGTCGTTCGTCACGCCTGTTCTCCTTCCGGCCCGCGCGGGAGCGGCGAGCTCTACACGGGCACCAGGTGCCCGTCGGCGTCGGCGCCGGCGCACACCAGCTCCGAGGCCGCCAACGCCGCCCTGTGGTAGGGCGGCAGGTCCAGTCCGGCGGGCAGGACCTCCACGCAGGGGTCGTGCTCGCCGAGCGCCCGCAGCACGCGCTGGAGTTCACCGGTCAACCGGGCGGCGCCGGTCGTGGCGGTGACCAGGATGAGCCTCCTGGGTTCGCCCCCGCCCAGCCGCCACGAGGACCGGACTTCGCCGACCCCGGGGCGGCCCCGCAGGGTCGCTCCGAGCACCACGGTCGCGGAATCACCCATCGACACCCGATCGGGTGATTCCGGGGAGAAGGTGTAGCCGGATTCGGGGAGTTCGTCCAGCCCTTTGACAGAACTGATGGTCGCCCGGTCGGCCCCGTGCGGCACGAGGGCGTCCGCGAGCAGTCGCTGTTCGTGGTCGGTCAGCCCGATCCGGTCGTGCAGCAGCGTGCGCGGGAGGGCGCGGGCGAGCACCGCGACGGCGTCCGTGCCCGCCCAGTCGCGGAACCGCCACAGGAGGTCGTCCGGGAGCCGCCCGGCGAGCCTCAGCAGCAGCTCGTGGCACGTGTCGGACATCTCACTCCCCGATCTCGACGATCAGCTCCACCTCGACCGGCGCGCCCAGCGGCAGCTCGGCGACGCCCACCGCGGCCCGCGCGTGCCGGCCGGCTTCGCCGAACACCTCGCCGAGCAGCTCGGACGCGCCGTTGACCACGGCGGGGTGGCCGGTGAAGCCGTCGGCGGAGGCGACGAACCCGACGACCTTGACGACGCGCGCGACCGAGTCGAGGCCGACGAGCGCGTCCACGGCGGCCAGGGCGTTGAGCGCGCACGTGCGGGCGTGCCCCTTGGCCTCCTCGGGGCTGACGTCGCCGCCGACCTTGCCGGTGGCCGCGAGCGCGCCGCGGACGAACGGCAGCTGGCCGGACGTGAAGACCAGGTTGCCGGTGCGGACCGCGGGCACGTACGCCGCGACGGGCGCCGCGACCTCGGGCAGCTCGACGCCCAGTTCGGCCAGGCGCGCCGTCCAGCTCATGCCTTGGGCCGCTTCAGGTAGGCGACGTGCTGCTCACCGCTCGGGTTCGGCAGGACGGTGACCAGCTCCCAGCCGTCCGCGCCCCACTGGTCCAGGATCGCCTTGGTGGCGTGGATCAAGAGCGGGACGGTCGCGTACTCCCACTTCTGCATGGGGCGCAGCCTAGCGGGAGGTCGGTCGCGGCGACCCCGGCGAGTACCCCCGATCGTGTCGCGGCGGGCCGGCGGGCCGGTCGGGGTCACGGGTCAAAGCGTGACGTGACTGCGCGATCACCCGGCGCTAGCGTTGATCACGTGGAAACGTGGCGGATCGTCGCCACCAGCGCGTTCCTGCTGGGCGGGCTGGTGATGATCCTCGTCGGGATGGCGCAGGCGCGCGACCGCAAGGGCGCGCGGAAGGACGACGTGAGGCGCGCCCTGCTGGTCGGGGCGGTGATCGTGGCGGTCGTCGCGGTGCTCATCGCGTACGTGCTGCCGTCGGTCGTGGCGTGGGGCGTGGTCGGGGCGACCGCCATCGCGGTGGTGTTCGTCACGATGATGGACTGACCGTGGGCGCGGGGGGCGTGACGGGCGGCGTGGCCAGCGGTTCTCAGGGCGGCGCGCATAGGCTGATCTGGTGAACGGCTGGACCGACGTACTCACCCGGGCGCGGCTGCACGTGGTGACGGGCAAGGGCGGGACCGGCAAGACCACGGTCGCCGCGGCGCTCGCGCTGGCGCTGGCCACCGGCGGTCGGCGCGTGCTGCTGGTGGAGGTCGAGAACCGGCAGGGCATCGCGCAGCTGTTCGACCGCCCGCCGCTGCCGTACTCGGAGGAGCGGATCGCGTCCGCGCCCGGCGGCGGGGAGGTGCGCGCGCTGGCGGTGGACCCCGAGGCGGCGCTGCTGGAGTACCTGGACATGTTCTACAACCTCGGGTTCGCCGGCCGGACGTTGAAGAAGATGGGCGCGATCGAGTTCGCCACGACCCTCGCGCCGGGCCTGCGGGACGTGCTGCTCACCGGCAAGGTCAAGGAGTGCGTGCGCCGGGCGGGCAGGACGGGCCGGCACGAGTACGACGCCGTGGTGCTCGACGCGCCGCCGACCGGGCGGGTGGTCCGGTTCCTGGACGTCACCCGGGCCATGGCGGACCTCGCCAAGGTGGGGCCGATCAGGGGCCAGAGCGAGGGCGTGGTGAACCTGCTGCACTCCGGCGACACGGTGGTGCACCTGGTGGCGCTGCTGGAGGAGATGCCGGTGCGCGAGACGTTGGACGCGGTGGCCGAGCTGGACGCCGCCGACCTGCGGCCGGGCGCGGTGTTCGTGAACCGGGTCAGCCCGCCGCGGCTGCCCGCGCGGTCGGTCCCGGCGGCGGCGGAGGGCCGGATCGACGCCGGCCGGGTCCGCGCCGGGCTGGAGGCCGCCGGCCTGGACGTGGACGAGGACCTGCTCGACGGGCTGGTCGAGCAGGCCGTGGAGCACGCGGTGCGCATCCGGATGGAGGAACGCGCGAAGGACAAGCTCGCCGAGGCGGACCTGCCGACGCTGGAGCTGCCGGAGCTGACCGACGGGGTGGACCCGGCCGGGCTCTACGAGCTGGCCGAGGTGCTGGTCGGGCGGGGTGTGCGGTGAACCGGCTGGACGTGGACGCGCTGCTGGACGACCCGGGGACGCGGGTGCTGGTGTGCTGCGGGTCGGGCGGCGTCGGCAAGACGACCACGGCGGCGGCGCTGGCCGTGCGGGCCGCCGGGCGCGGCCGGCGGGCCGTCGTGCTGACCATCGACCCGGCGCGGCGGCTCGCGCAGTCGCTGGGCCTCGGCGAGCTGGACAACCACCCGCGGCGCGTGCACGCGGAGGGCCTGGACAAGGGCGAGCTGCACGCGATGATGCTGGACATGCGCCGCACGTTCGACGACATGGTGTGGCAGCACGCCGGTCGGGAACGGGCCGAGCAGATCCTCGCGAACCCCTTCTACCAGACGATCTCCACGTCGTTCTCCGGCACGCAGGAGTACATGGCGATGGAGAAGCTGGGCCAGTTGGTGGAACGCGACGAGTGGGACCTGATCGTCGTGGACACGCCGCCGAGCCGGTCGGCGCTGGACTTCCTGGACGCGCCGCAGCGGTTGTCGACGGTGCTGGACGGCAAGCTGATCCGGATGCTGTCGGCGCCCGCCCGGGCGGGCGGGCGCGGCATCCGCAAGATCGTGGGCGCGGGCTTCGGCCTGTTCACCAAGGCCGTGTCCACGATCGTCGGCGGCCAACTCCTGCACGACGCGTCGACCTTCGTGCAGGCGTTCGACAGCATGTTCGGCGGCTTCCGGCAACGCGCCCAGGCCACCTACGAGCTGCTGCGATCACCCGGAACCGGTTTTCTGGTGGTCGCGGCGGCCGAACCGGACGCGTTGCGCGAGGCCAGCTACTTCGTGGAGCGGTTGAGCGCGGAGCGGATGCCGTTGACCGGTCTGGTGGCGAACCGGACGCACCCGGTGCTGGCCCCCTTGCCCGCACCCGGCGCGTTGGCGGCGGCGGACCGGCTCGAGCGCACCGGGGACGCTCCGCTGGCCGCCGCGGTGTTGCGGGTGCACGCGGATCGCGTGGCCGTCGCCGATCGGGAGAAGCGACTGCTCGCGCGGTTCACCCGTGCGCACCCCGGTGTTCCGCTGGTCGGAGTACCCGCCCTGCCCACCGACGTGCACGACCTGGAGGGCCTGCACGAGATCGGCCGGCGTCTGGCGGGCGAGTAGGGAAGGGGCCGCTACCCGACCTTGGACTCCTCGTGGTGCTCCTGACGTGCGGTGTCGAGCAGTTCGTGCCAGGAGGCGACGTCCGGGCGGCGCCGCAGCAGCGCCCGCCGTTCGCGCTCCGTCATGCCGCCCCACACACCGAACTCGATCCGGTTGTCCAGGGCCTCGGCAAGGCACTCGGTGCGCACCGGGCACCCCAGGCACACCACCTTGGCCTTGCGCTGCTCCGCGCCCCGGACGAAGAGCTGGTCCGGCTCCTCATCACGGCACGCGGCCTTGATCCGCCAATCCCCCTGCTGCATATCTCCCCCACCTCAGTTCACACAGTGTCCAGACTTCCTAAATCCGCCACACCCCTGCCGCGGATGCCGTAGGCTCACCAACGAGTGGGCGTGCCGTGGGCTGCTGTCTTGGACAGTGACGGACTGTAGAGCCTTCCGGTTCCACCTCCAACCCTGGGTTGCCCACCTGTTACCTGTCTTGAGTACGAGTACTCATCCTGAGTAATCAACTGTGCGCGATCTCGATCAGCTCTTCTGGTGCCGCGTACGCTGACCTGCATGCGAGCCCGGAACGGCGTGCTGAAACTGCTCGGCCTGTGCGTGCTGGCCGGGGTGCTGCTGGCGGGCATGCTGTTCCCGGTCGTGGGCTCGCTCGGCGTGGTGTCGAACGAGGCCAGCGACACGGTCGACAGCATCTCGGCCGACCTCGTGACCACCGACCCGCCGCTGATCTCCACGATCACGGACAAGGACGGCGCGCCCATCGCCTACCTGTACGACCAGTACCGGGTGCTCGTCCCGCCCGAGAAGATCTCGCCCACGATGAAGGCGGCGCTGGTCTCGATCGAGGACCGCCGGTTCTACGAGCACCAGGGCGTGGACTGGCGGGGCACGATCCGGGCCGGGTTGACCAACCAGTTCAGCGGCTCGGTCACCCAGGGCGCGTCCACGCTCACGCAGCAATACGTGAAGAACTACCTGGTGCACGTCGTGGCGCGCAACAACCTGGTGGAGCAGCAGAAGGCGCAGGAGCAGACGGTCGCGCGCAAAGCCCGCGAATGGCGGATCTCGCTGCAACTGGAGCGGAAACTCGGCAAGGAGGAAATCCTCGCCCGCTACCTGAACGTGGTGCCGTTCGGTTCGACGATCTACGGCATCGCGGCCGCGTCCCAGGCGTACTTCAACACCACGGCGGACAAGCTGACCGTGGCGCAGTCGGCGATGCTCGCGGGCATGGTCAACAGCCCGTCCGCGCTGAACCCGGAGGTGTTCCCGGAGAAAGCGCTGGAGCGGCGCAACCAGGTGATCGACAAGATGGTCGAGAACGACAAGCTGTCGCGTGACGCCGCGGAGGCCGCCAAAGCCGAACCGCTCGGGTTGGCGACGCCGGTGCGCACGCCGCCCAGCGGGTGCGTCGGGGCCGGGCCGGAGCACGGGTTCTTCTGCTCGTACGTGCTGAACTACCTGCAGCGCAACGGGTTCAGCCTGGAGCAGCTGAAGACCGGCGGCTACACGATCCGGACCACTTTGGACCGCGCTGTCACCGAGCACGCCAAGCGCGCGGCCGAGGGGCAGGTCGCGAAGTCGACCGACGGGATCGCGAACACCATGGCGATCGTGCGGCCGGGCAAGGAACGGCACGAGGTCGTGGCGCTGGTCGCGAACCGGGACTACGGGTTGAAGGCCGACCAGTTCCAAACGCAGTTCGACCTGCCGTCCGGGGTGGAGAACAAGTTCGGCGCGGGTTCGGTCTACAAGGTGTTCACCGCGGCGGCGGCGTTGGAGAAGGGGATGGGGATCGAGAACACGATCGCCACGCCCAATTCGCACGTGTCGCGGGTGTTCAAGGGCGGCGGGGACAAGTGCCCGCCGACCGGTGAGCCGAACACGCGGTGGTACTGCCTGGGCAACGCGTCGTCGAACTACCCGGCGCAGATGTCGTTGCAGACCGCGTTGCAGACCTCGCCCAACACGGGATTCGTGATCCTGGAGGAACAGCTCGGCATGGATCCGGTCGTGGACATGGCGTCGCGGCTGGGGATGCGCGAGACCATGGCGACGAACATCGCGGGCGTGCGGCCGGACCCGAAGGCGAAGAACAAGGAGCTGCGGATCTCGCAGACCGAGTTCTACAAGTCCAACGGCGGCAACGCCTCGTTCACGCTGAGCCCCGCGCCGGTGAGCACGCTGGAACTGGCGAACGTGGCGGCGACGATCATCAGCGGCGGCGTGTGGTGCCCGCCGTCCCCGATCGGCCAGATCCTGGACCGCAGCGGCAAACCCGTGCCGGTCAACGAGGCGCCGTGCGAGCAGGTCGTGGCCGAGCCGCTGGCGAACGGCCTGGCCACCGGGCTGGCCAAGGACGACCAGGGCCAGGGCACGGCGGCCGCGGCGGCGCGGCAGTTCAAGTGGACCAGGCCGATGCTCGGCAAGACCGGGACCACGGAGGACTACAAGTCGGCCGCGTTCATCGGCGCGACGCCCGACTTCGCCGGCGCGGTGCAGACGTTCAACGACGGCGTCGAACCGCGCGGCATCTGCGTCAACGCCGGCCCGCCGCGCCTGTGCGGCCGGGGCGACATCTACGGCGGCACCGTGCCCGCGCGCACGTGGTTCGACACGATGACGAAGGTCCACGAAGGACTGCCGGTGCGCGGCCTGCCGCCGGTCGAGGAGCGCTACCTCAAGGGCGGCGCGGAGATCCGCGTGCCCGACGTGGTCGGCCGCAACGTCAACGACGCCACCCGGGTCCTGGAGCAGGCGGGCTACAAGGTGTCCGCGCAGAACCGCAACTCGGACCGGCCGAAGGGCCAGGTGGTCAGCCAGACGCCGCGCGGCAGCGCGCTCAAGGGCACCGTGATCACCCTGCTGGTCTCGACGGGCTACGTCCCCCCGCCGCAGCCGAGCGACCCGCCCCCGACCACCGACACCGCCACCCCGGGGCGTCCGGTGCCGCCGGGCGAACCGGGCAACCCCGGCCGCCCGTTCGACCCGCCGGAGATCACCATCCCCACCGACCCACCGCGCCGCTGACCCCTCGGGCCGGCCGCCCGCGAGGGCGGCCACGGGCGCGCCGCCCGGCTGATCCCCGGTCCCGCCTGCCTGGCTTGGCCGAGCCACCGCCCGGCCGAGCCCGCCGGAACGCCAGCCCCACGCGCGACATCAGCTTCCGGGCCGGGCCCGGCAGCTCCACCGCACCGCCGAGCCGGGCCACGCACCGCCGAGCCCGGCACGCGCGCCGGTGCGTCGCGTGGGCCGCGCGTCCTGTCGTTCGTTCGCGCGTGGCCACGCGTCTTGCTGCCGCTCGCATCGGCCACTTGCTGCCCGCTCGCGTGTCCTGCTTCCGGTCTCGCGGCCGTGTGCCGGGTCGGGAGGGGGCGTGTCGCGGAGGGAGTCGGGTCGGGGTCGTGGTCGGGTGGTGGGCGGTCGGGGGTGGTTTCGGCGCTCCGCTGGTTTTCAACCGAGGTGCGGTAACGGCGTTTCCGTACATTTTCGGGAGATGATCACCCGATCGTGTACGGCTTGGTCGCCATCGGCCCGGAGGGCGGGACGTCGTCCGGGGCGGACCCTAGACCAGTTTCGCCTTGACCGCAGCGGCGACGCGGCCGCCTTCGGCGCGGCCCGCCACCTGGGCGTTCACGACCTTCATGACCTGGCCCATCTGCCGCGGGCCGGGCTTCTCGCCGAGCTGCTCCGCGACCTGCGCGACGGCGGCGTCGACCAGTGCCCCCAGGGCGTCGTCGTCGAGTTGCGCCGGCAGGTAGGACTCCAGCACCTTCGACTCGGCCTGCTCCAGCTCGGCCTTCTCGGCGCGCCCGGCGCCGGCGAACGCCTCCGCGGCCTCCTTGCGCTTCTTCACCTCGCGGGTGATGACCTTGAGCACCTCGTCGTCGCTCAGCTCGCGGGCGCTCGCGCCGGAGACCTCTTCCGTGGTCAGGGCGGCCAGCGCCATCCGCAGCGCGCCCGCCCGGACGGTCTCCCGGTTCTTGATCGCCGCCGTCAGGTCCGCCTGCAACCGCGCCTTCAACTCCGCCATGGGCGAAAACGGTACCGGGCGGCCCGGCTCACCCCGAATCGGTCAACCCCCTACCCTCGACGTGTGAACACGCTCGGCCGAACGCTGCTCGCCACGACCGCCCTGGGCACCGCCACGCTCGCGTACGCGGCGGGCATCGAACGCAGGTTGTGGACGTTGCGCGAGGCGACGGTGCCGGTGCTCGCGCCGGGCTCCCCGTCGCTGCGCGTCCTGCACCTCTCGGACCTGCACATGCTGCCGGGGCAGAAGTCGAAGCAGCGGTGGGTCGCCGCGCTGGACGAGCTGGAGCCGGACCTGGTGGTGAACACCGGGGACAACCTGGCGCACAAGCAGGCGGTGCCCGCGGTCGTGCGCGCCCTCGGTCCGCTGCTGAACCGGCCGGGCGTGTTCGTGTTCGGCAGCAACGACTACTACGCGCCGCGCCCGAAGAACCCGGCCCGCTACCTGCTGCCGTCGGCGAAGACGCGGCGCATCCACGGCATCCCGCTGCCGTGGCGGGACCTGCGCGCGGCGATGATCGAGCACGGCTGGCTGGACCTGACCCACGCGCGCCGCCGGTTCCAGGTGAACGGCCTGGAGGTGTTCGCCGCGGGCCTGGACGACCCGCACCTCAAGCGGGACCGGTTCGAGGAGATCAGCGGCCCGCTGCCGGAGGTGCCGCTGCGGCTGGGCGTGACCCACTCCCCCGAGCCGCGCGTGCTGGACCCGTTCGCCGCCGAGGGCTACGACCTGGTGCTGGCGGGGCACACGCACGGCGGCCAGCTGCGGATCCCGGGCTACGGCGCGATCGTGACGAACTGCGAACTGGACCGCTCGCGGGCGCGCGGCGTGTCCCGGTGGGGCGCGCACATGTGGCTGAACGTGTCGGCGGGCCTGGGCACGTCGCCGTACGCGCCGGTGCGCTTCGCCTGCCCGCCGGAGGCGAGCCTGCTCACCCTGGTGCCGCGTCCTGTCGACGCAGGTCAGGACCAGTCCGGAGCGGAAAGGGATACCCGGTTCGGAGTGGGTGGGAACGTCAGGTAGAGTTCTCCTCGTTCGAGAGCAGGACCGGGGTGTGGCGCAGTTTGGTAGCGCGCTTCGTTCGGGACGAAGAGGTCGCAGGTTCAAATCCTGTCACCCCGACGCCGGTAAGTGCAGCTCAGGCCCTGTCCGCATGGAGATGCGGACAGGGCCTGACTGCTGTTGAAGGGCCTCTCGGGAGAAATCTGGGAGAGGACCATGTTCCGCCGCTCCGGCCCTGCGCCCCTACAGCGTCCGGAGAAGCCGGTCCAGGGCTTGAACGGGCGATGACGGGTGCATCCCCCGCCGGGCGGTCAGAGCTGCCTCCCAAAGGCTCGTGAGGTCTTCCATGAGCCGCTTCCTCATGAGCGACGTCACATGGGTGTACCGACCTTGCACAGAGCCGTCCTCGTGGCCGATGCGTTCGTCGATCAGCACGGCGGGAGCGCCCAGCTCCACCAAGAGCGTCCTGTGCGTGTGCCGCAGGCCGTGCGGCGTGAGCCCGTCGGCGATCGGCAGCCAGCACGCGTCAGCCCTGCCTGCGGCGTTGCGCCCCCGAACCGGTACCCCCGGCCACGGATTGCCGACGATCGGCACCGGACGCGCCGGTGACGGCGCTTTGCGCGGATACCAGCCGGTCACCGCCGGCTTGAACAGCCAGGTCGCGAACCCGTTCCGACGCCAGTGAGACGCGAGCACGCCCGATGCGCCGCCACGCACGTAACCCAGCTCCGAGATGGCTGCTTCGACGTCCCGCCGTGTCGCCTCCCTCACCGACTCCGGCCGGTTGAGAACCGCCGACACCGTTCCGGTCGAGACCCCAGCGAGTCGGGCGACATCGACCAGCTTCGCACCAACCTTCCGTACGGCGTCGTTGCCCGCCCTATGCCCACTGAACACGTAGTTCCTGCCGTGGCAGGAACATGACGGCGGGGCGTTGTGCGTCAGGTGCGCGGTCAACAACTCCGAGTGCCACTCCGGGATGTCGATGGTGCGGTGCGAGTCGTCCTTCGGCGGGCAGCGGTGCAGTTCGCCGGTGTCCAGTTCGTAGAGCTGCCACTCCACGCGGATGGCGTTCTCCCGGACGTACTGGGCTTCGAGGCCGACCAGCTCTCCCCACCGCATGCCCGTGAACCCTTTGGTCACGACCGCCACGAACTCGTCGTCGCGGCCGGACAACAGGGCCGCCCGTTCGGCGGCCAGGAGGATCCCCAATGCGGTCGTCACCACCTTCTCGGGTCCGCGGTTCCTCGACCGGCCGGACCTCTTCCCCCTCCCCCGACGACGGGCGGCCGGGTTGGCCTCAAGTCGTCCCTCCTCCACCGCGTCGGCAAGGATCAGGTGTAGTGTGCCGCGCCAGGTTTTGATGCTCGACTCAGCGTATCCGAGTTCCCGTTCGCGCTTCTCCCATGTGTTCACCTCGGGTGAGCGGATGTCACGCAGGGACATGTGTTCGAAGGCGGGCAAGAGGTGCTCTTCGATGTGTCGCCGATAGTTCTGCATCGTGGACGCAGCAAGGTCTTGTGCCGCGTACCAGCGGCGGACGTACTCGCCGAACGTGACGCTTCCTGCCGTCGGGTCACGCCAGGTACCGTTTCGGATCGCGGCCTCCGCCTCGTTCGCGGCGTTCTCCGCATCCCGCTTCTTATCGAAACGGATGGTCGAGCCGTTGGCATCAGTGACTGTTCCATACTTGCCGGGCGCGATCTTGTAGCGACCGCGCCAGTAAGTCCCGCGCTTCTCCGCATACCCCATGTGGTGTCCTTGTGCAGAGGTGCCCGCCATCGCATTACACAATGGCGGGCACCAGGTGGTCATGCCGCCGACTTGTCGCCCGCTGCCCGCGCGCGACGGGGGGTGCGTGCGGTCAGGTTGGAGACTGATTTTCCGACGATTGGCTTCGGCCGTGGTGCTGCCGAACGGGCCACGCCGGTCACCGAGGGCGTGCTCTGTACCGGTCGTTGCTCGAAAAGGGCCACAATCTCTTTGACGTGCTCCGATGTGAAGAGGTAGCTTCCGCCGATCCAACTGAACGGGATACGACGGTTTCGTGCCTGTTCCTTCACCCACCACTCCGAGCAGCGGAGCATCTTCGCGACTTCGTGGGGGCGGTAGTAAGCCGGCTCGCGTGATGAACCTGCGAAACGGTTACCGTGTTGCTTGCTCACTGAGGTTGCCTCCCCAGGTCGGTACGTTGCGACGTGCTGTGCGGGCGGGGGACGGGGATGGCAAACCCGCAAACCCGCCAACCAGCCCTGCCCAAGGCCGTGACCTGCGGCGATGTGCTGCGGGTTTGCCCGCAACCCCAAACCCGCGCCAAAGCCGCGGGCCGTCCCGCCAAACCCGCAGGCGGGTCGGTGAGGCCGGTCCAGGGCTGTCCTGCTACTGCCAGAGGTCGGGTTGGTCGGCCGGGTCGTGGTCGCCGTCGGCCTGGTCGTCGGTGGTCTGGTGGTGGTCCTGGGTGCGGGTTTCGGTCCAGAAGACGCGGGCTTTGGCGTGGGTGTCCATGGCGGAGCGGATGACGTAGTCGCCGTGCCAGCGTCCGATGTGGCCGGTGAGGGTTCGACCGATGGATTTGGTGGAGGGGATGCGGCCTTGTTCGTCGGTTATGAAGGTGCCTTCCCATCGGTCTACGGGTTGGTTGTCGATGATGTCGATTTCGGCTTGTTGGCGTAGTTGTCGGCTGGTCATGGGGCGGTCGTGGTTGAGTTCGTGCCAGCGGGCAAGGAAGGCGACCCATTCGGCGTCTTCGTCGTCGGCTTCGCGCATTTCGGTGAGGTTGTCGAGGAAGCCGTCGATGCCGTGGTGGGCGAGGAGTCCGCCGGAGGCTCCGGCCCAGGTGGTGAATTGGCGCATGGTGTGGCCGGAGCGGGGCGCTCCCGCGTTGATCCAGTCCATGACGAGGATGAGCAGGTGTCGCAGGACGGTGACGCGGTTGGTCGGGCTTTTGAGCCAGTTGTCCAGGTGGGGGATACCGAAAGCGGCCTGGTCGCGTTGGTCGGGGTGCGGGTCGTTGGGGTCGAGTCGGACCAGGACGGTGCGGGTGGCCATGTCGCCGCCCAACCGGATGTTGTTCCCGGTCGCCAACCACAACCTGTTGTTGGTGGCGGTGAAACCTGCGCCGGAGGAACCGAGCATGCGGGCGGACCATTGTGGGGAGGTGAGCAGTTGGGCGAGGACGGCGGAGGAGACGATGGTTCCTTCGGCGATGTTGTCCCACAGCATGATCGGTGAGGAGCTGTGCAGGGCGCTGGTGACGGACTTCTCCAACTCGCTGTCGTCGCCTTTGCGCCAGACGAGGTTCTTGCAGCCGTAGATGTAGCCGGGGATTTCGGCGAGCAGTGTTTTGCCGCTGGACTGGGTGGTGGCGGAGATCAGGCCGAACGGGGTCAGGCAGGCGAGGTAGGGGCGCAGGATCGGTGCCAGCAGCAGGGCCAGGTGGTTGGCGCGGTCGGCGGGTGCGACGAAGGGGAAGTCGCACAGCAGCCGGTCCAGCAGGAAGCTCTTGGCGTCGGCGACCTCCTGTGCGGTGGGGTGGGTCGGGACGGGCGGCATCGGCGCGGTGGGTGCGTAGTACAGGCCGGTGGTTGGGTCGTAGCCGGCGGTTTGGATGAGGGTTCCGTCCGGGCGCAGCACGGGGGAACCGACGATGCCGTTGAGCGGCCGGACGCCGGGCCAGTAGCGGGAGGACAGCACCGCCGACAGCGCGGTCTTGGTGGGGCTAGCCTCCACCTCCACCGTCTCGCCCGTCTCCTTGTCCTTCTTGAGCCGGTGGACGTAGGCGTGGTGGGCCAGCAGGAACGCCAGGGCGGAGGCGGTGAGCGGGTCCGCCTGCACGGGCAGCGCCGCGGGTTGCGCCGTGACGTGGTCGGTGAGGGCGGGTCCGGAGACGCGGGAGAGGTGCACGAGCTGCCCGCCGGAGACGAACACGTCGGGCAGCGCGCCACCGGCCACGGCGGTGGTCAGGGTGCGGATCGTCTCGGCTTCCCCGCCGATGCGGATGGGCGGCCGGTCGGCGGGAACGGCCCCGTCGGCGGTCCCCGGATCGACGGCGTCGGTGAGGTCGGCGGGTTCGGCGGCGGTGGTCATGCGACGGTCCTCCCTTCCGCGGCGTGGTGGGCACGTTCGGCGGTGGTCATGCGGCGGGGTGCTGGTGGGCGGCGTGGATGAGGTGGCCGATGTGTTCGGCGACGGCGGGGACGACGGAGTTGCCGAGGGCTTGGACTCGGTCCACCCGTCCGGGAAGCCCATGAGCCACTCGACCCACGTCGGGTTCAGCGGGCCACCGACGCGTTCGGACAGAGGGCGTCCGGGCCGGTTCCATCCCGCTCCCCGCTTGCCGTCGCGGTGTGTCGGTGTGGGCCACTCCGAGCAACCGGCGTCGTGGGTGTGGGGCACCCATCGCACAAGCGGAGGTCCACCCCACTCGGTGGCGGTAGCCGAGCCGGACGAGGTCGGCGTGGACGACGTCGAGTCCTCGTCGGAGCAGACCGGGCACGTTCTCCCACAGAACCCAACGGGGTCGGAGGGCGGCGATGACGTCGGCCATGGCGGGCCAGAGCCATCGGGAGTCGTCGGTGCCCAGTCGTCGTCCGGCTTCGCTGGCGGGTTGGCAGGGAAAGCCTCCGGCGACCAGGTCCACGACGGGACGGGGTCGGGACTGCCACCAGTCCACGGCGGTGCGGACGTCGTCATGGCGGGGAACCTCCGGCCAGTGCCGAGCGAGGATCGAACGGCAGAACGGGTTGATCTCGACCTGACCGACCACGGTCATCCCGGCGCGTTCCAAGCCGAGTTCCATCCCGCCGATCCCGGCGAACAGCGACAACACGTTCACGCTGGGCACCTTCCTTCTGCGGCACGGTGGGCGCGTTCAGCGGTGGTCATGCGGCGGGGTGTTCCTCGGGCAGGCGGGGTCGGGCGAACCCGGAGGCGAGCACGTAGCGGATCTCCCCGGCAGGCAGCCCGGCGGCGCGGGCGGCGTCGGCAAGCGCGGTCTCGACCCGGTGGCGGTCGATCCATCCGGCCTGGGCCATCCCGGCCAGTCGGGTGGTGGAGCGGAACAGCTTGCGGTTGCGCCCGGAGTCGGGCGGCATCGCGGCCAGCTCCTCGCACGCCGACCGGAGCGCCGCGGCCGCGTAGCGGACCTGGCGGTCCCCGCTCCGGGCGGCGACCGCGACCGGTGCGGGTGCGGGTCGGATCGGTGTGGGGTTGGCGTGGCGGTCGTGGCCGGTGCGCACGAGTTCGTCGGCGAGCCAGTCCGGCAGCGCGACCGGGGTCAGACTGATGGAGGCGCGCCGGTAGCCCCCGGCGGGGGTGGTGGAGCCGGGCAGCACGACGTAGCCGCCGTAAGCCTTGACGTCGATCTGCCAGCCCAGTCCGCTGGTCACCTCGTTGTCGCCGTCGCGGACACGGCCGCTGCTGGACTTCCACCGGCCCGGTTCGGCGGTGTAGATCAGGTGCAGCCCGCCGGACGGGGTCTGAGTGGCCAGGGTGTCCAGGTCGAACGCCCGGCCGCGCAGGCCGGCCAGGGTGGCGTAGGTGTCGATCCCGTCAACGGGCAGCGCGTTCCCGTCCGGCCAGGGCACACCGTGCAGCGGTTGGGCGGGCGGGGTGCCGCCGTGCGCGTCCAGGTCGAGCGCCAGCAGCCCGGACACCCCGAGGTGCACCGCCCACACCGAGGTGCGCCAGCGTCCGGCCCACCGGCCGATGACATTGGTGTCGGTGGTGGCGGCCCACACCCCGTGGCACAGAGCGCCGTCACGGCGGGCCAGGCACGGGCACTGCGCCGCCGCGTGGCCTCCGCCGCCCCGGCAGTCCGGGCAGCCCGCCAACGGGCGTTTGGTGCCGGGGTGCAACGGCAGCACGTGCCAGCCGTGCCGGTCGGCCACCCACAGCGCGACGTCGGCAGCGGTGGCTCGGGTAGTGGTCATGACGACGAGTCCTCTCCGATCGACCGCGACGACAAGCCACGGACGAACACCAGGTGACGGGGCCTTGTGACGACCCCTGAGGCAAGGGACGGCAGGCCCTACTAGCCTCGCGCGGGGTAGTAGGGCTGTGTCGTGGGGTGCGGTCCGGCGGGTTTGGTTCGGCTTTCAAACCCGCCGCGTCCGCAAAACCCGCACCCAAACCCGCACCGCGTCCATGCAGGCCAGGCACCTGCCGACACGTCTGTTGCGGGTTTGCGGGTTTCTTCTCAACTCCGGAGGAAGGGAAGGGTGGTTGTAGTTGCGCGTTGTGGCGTGGCTCTGCAGAGGGCTTTGGGGTTGGCGGTGAGGCCGACGGTGTGGGCGAGGACGGCGAGGTCGCCGGCGATGTGCATGACGGGGTCGCTCATGACCGATCCTTGGTTACCGTGTGTGACGATGCGTGGGCGTGCGGGGGTGGCGCGTGTCGGTGGTGGTGCCGCACGCGTGCCGGGGTCAGGGGTGGTTCAGGGAAGGTTCGGGCAGGGGCGGATCGGGCCGGTTTCCGGGGTTTGCGCTGATGGCGGGGCCGGTGTTGTGGATCTTCCCTGGGTGGTGTCGGTGCTGGTGGCGGCAGGGAAGCAGGGTCAGGGAAGGGATTAGGGGAAAATCCCTGTCCCGGTGGTGGTTCCCTGGTGCTTCCCTGCCGCGCGTTGTGGTGTTCGGGATGGGTCAGGCGTCGTCGTCGGCGATGCCGTGACCCCGTTCGATGTCACGCAGGGTGATGGCTTGGGTGATGTCGTCGGCGCGGATGAGGCTGTCGCCGTCGCTCTTGCGGATGGGTATGTCGGCGTCGCGCAGCGCGGCGGCGAAGGTCTTGGAGGTCCAGTCGCCGTAGTGGGCGGGGTTGTGGTCGGCCAGGGCGCGCAGCACCAGGGCGGTGCGCATCCTCTTGTCGTCGCCCAGGGCGTGGGCGAGGTCGGCGAGGAAGTCCGGTGTGGACGTGTGGTCGTCGGTGTCGTGGCCGGTCGGGGCGGGGACGTGACCGGCGCGCAGTTCCATGGCGCGGGCGGTGATGTCGGTGAGGTCGTCGCGGTCGAGGTAGTAGGCGCGCAGGATGCCGGGTTTGGCCATGATGCCGCGCACCATCGCGGTGCCGACGTCGCCGGGTCCTTCGTCGGTGGCCGGTTCCAGGTCCACGGCGGAGATGCCGGCCTTGTAGCTGCCGGTGCCGAGCACGGCGTCGTTGGACTGCTGGTCGCCGATGGCGAAGCAGGCTTTGCAGGAGGTGACGGCGGTGACCTTGCGGGGCAGGGACTGGGTGGAGGCCTCCGGGGTGGCGAACAGGATGGTGACGGCGTACTTGCGGGCGGTGGAGATCAGTTTCATGACGACGTCGGCGGCCCGTTCGCCGTACTCCTCGTGCATGAACAGGATCTGGCACTCGTCCAGCACCACGATCCGCGGCCGCAACCTCGGGTCGCGTTCGGCCAGCTTGCGGCCGACCGCGCGTTCCCGGTGTTCGCGCAGGGCCTTGCCGCGCGTCTCCAGGTCGGCGTAGAGCGCTTCGAGGGTGTCCAGGCATGCCTTGACCGTCTGGTCGTCGCCGCCGGTGCGCAAGGTGCGCAGCCGCGGGCGCAGCGGGTCGTAGTCGGCGTTCTCGGCGAACACGAACACGTCCACCTCCACCAGCGGGTCCAGCACCGCGCCGGCGACCAGGGTGATGTAGAGGCTGGACTTGCCCGAGCCCATCACGCCGCCGGCGACGTAGTTGCGCTGGAAGTACTGGCCCACGACCTGTTCACCGCGGATGTTGACCCCGATCGGGACACCGGTGAAGTAGTCGGTGGGTCCGGTGGTCTCCAGCAGCGGCCACGGGTCGACCGGTCCCGACAGCGCGCCGGGGTTGGCCACCCACAGGTCCAGGACACCGGCCTGCCCCTTGGGTTCGGACGGCCACACCTCGGCCGGGGTGCGCACCAGGTTGTGCGCCAGCACGGACTTGCGTTTGACGATCTCCTCCACCGGCACGCCCAGCGGCAGCACGAGCTGCATCCGCCAGCCCTTGCCGTCCACGACCGGCGGCTGCACCCACGTCGGGGTGACGCTGCTGCCCCAGCCCTGCTTGAACGCCTGCCGCAACGCGGGCAGCCCGGTCAGGTGCCGCAACGCGGTCAACACCGCCGACTCGTCGGGGATGATGCTGCGCCCGTCGGCGGGCTGCGCCTCGGCGCTGGCCGCCCACATCGGCAGCGTGCCCCGCGACCGGCCCGCCGGGATGGACCGCGCGGCCCAGGTGCCCGCACCGGCCAGCATCCACGCCCACCAGTACGGGCCGACCGGGGACAGCTCCGCCACCGTGGTCCAGAAGTCCACGACGTCGTTCCACCGGTCGGTCAGCGAGCCCGCGCCGATCACGGCCTGCGCCGCGGCGAACCCCAGCAGCAGCACGTGCCCCGACGCCAGCACCACCACGACACCGGCCGACCAGCGCAGCACCTCCACCCGCCGCTCACGGCCGCGCTGGGCCTGACCGGACCGGCGCCGCTCCAACACCTCCTCCAGCTCCCGCAACACCCGGAAGTCGTCGGCTGACTTCGCGTTCACGCGCAGGGTGGTGATGGCCTGTTCGAGGTCCAGGTGGTGGCGACGCGCACGGCGCTCGGCACGCCGGATCCGCGACCCCGCGACCGCGTAGCCGGCGGTGCGCACCACCGCCCGCGCGGCGTTGCGGGTCCGGTCGTGCGTGGCACCGGTGCGCACCACCCGCACCACCGCGCCGGCCGCGTCCCGCACCCGCTGCGCGGCAAGCCGACGGTCCAGCTCCGCCGACTCCGCATCGGTCAGCACCTCGCCGGGGATCGCGGTGTCGCGCACGACCTCCGCACCGGCGGCGGCGCGAGTGTCGGCGCGGGTGGTGTCGGCGCGGCGCAGCGGCACCACGTTGCCGTGGTTGCGGTCATCGTCGTCGTGTCGGTGGTCGTGGGCGGTGGTGCTCATCGGGTCACCTCGCTTCCGGTCGGGTCGGTCGGGCGGGGTCGGTCACGGCGTCACGCAGTTCGCGGGCGTACTCGCTGCCGCAGCGCAGGTGCGCGCGGATGGCGCTGGCCGACGCGGTCGGCGGCAGCTCACCGGCCGCGATCGCGGCCTGCAGTCGGGGCAGCAACTCGGCGGCCCGCGCGGACAGTCGTGCCTGAACGATCGGGGTGTCGGTGGCCTCGGCGGCGATCATCGGCACCACCCCGGTCGCGGTGCCGCCGCGCACTGCCGGTGTCGGGCCACCGGGTGCCCCGTCGGGTGCGCCCCCGGTTGGGGCCGGCGGGGTGTCGGGGCGGGTGCCGGCGGTGTGGTCGAGGTTGGCGAAGCCGTCCCAGATGATCGGCATGACGGTCACCGCGCCGACCGCGACCAGGGGGCCGATCGCGTGGGCCAGCAAGGTCATCGGCGCGAACGTGTCGGCGACCACCGGCAGGTAGGGCCAGACGTTGAGCGTCAACGTCACGCCCAGCGCGCCGAACTCGACCCGGGTCAGGTGGGGGTGGTGCAGGGTGTGGCCGCGGGTGGTGAGGAACGCCTTCGCCCCGACGACCACCAGCAGCACGGCGGAGATGACCGGTTCCACCGCCCACGCGCCCCACCAGGCCGCGCCGCGCTCGATCATGCCGAGGGTGAGGGTGTGGTGCACGCCGGTGGTGGACCAGGCCAACGCGCCGACCAGCGCCACCAGGTCCACGACGGTGAGAACCAGGCGCACCCGCGCCGCCTGCCACGCCCGCGCCATCGGGTTCTGCCCGAGCGCGTGCAGACGCGCGGCCTCACGGCTGCGCTTGAGCGCGCGACGCACCCGCTTGGTGTCCACCAGCAGCGGCGCGGCGTCACCCTGCAACGCCAGCAGGGCGTGCGCTTCGGCCACCTCGGCACGCAGACCGCGCACTCGCCGTGTGTCCGAACCGGCCGACCGCACGTCGCCCACCGCCACGTCGTCGCGGTGCTCGTGGGAGCCGATCGGGCCGGAGCGGTGCACGACCGCGGGGGCCGCGGCGGCGACGTAGCGTTCCACCTCGGCAACGGTCGCGGTGAACGGGTCGGACTCGTCGGGACCAGGGATCGGAAGGGCGGTCGTGCTCATCGGGTCACCTCCTGTCGCCGCAGGTACAGCGGGGGACGGGACAACTGGGTACGGACGGGCCGGCGGGCGGCGCGGCGCAGCAGCACCGCCGACAGCAGCGCCGGGGCACCGACCGCGACCAGCACCACGGTCGGGTCGTCGGCCTGGGTGATCACCGCCCACTGCGCCAAGCCGATCAGCCCGGCGACCATGAGCAGCTTCCACAGCACGATCACCGCGACCAGGGCCAGCGCGGCGGCCAGGAGCAGCAGCGGGGTGGGCACGGCGGTCACCGGGCACCCCCGCACAGCAGCGGGACGGCGGTGACGGTGGGCTGGCCCAGGACCATGCAGCGCAGGTCCAGGTCGTGCGGCACGATCGGCGGACCGCCCAGCAGGGCCGCGCCGACCGCGACCAGGAACACCCGGTTGCACGCGTCGCTGCCCTTCTTGAACCGCGGGGCCTGGTAGAGCAGGTAGGCGGCGGTCCACCACGCCGTCCAATCGCCCTCGGCGGCGGTGGCCAGCACGGTCATGGCCTCCGTGAACAGCACCGGCCGCACGTCGTCGGCGGCGGTGACCGCGTACAGCGGCTCACCGCCGGTCTCCACCTCGGCGGTGCCCCGCCGGGCCGTGACCCGCGCGCCCAACCGCGCCGCCACTTCGCGGGCGGCGTCACCGCGCACGAGCGCGTTGCCGCGCACGGTGCCGCCGGTGACCGGCAGCGCGACCGTGTTGTGCAGCCAGTCGGCGTGGGGTGCCTCGACGGCGAAGCGGCGCAGCGCGGCGTCACCGTAGGCGGCCACGACCCGGCTCGCCGGGGTGTCCTGCCCTCCGACGAACGTGCGGGTGGCGGCGTCCCAGCGCGAACCGCGCCGGAACCGCCCGACCACCCCCAACCGGTCGTAGTTCGGACCCGCCTCGTCCAGCGTGGCCGCGAACCGCTCGACCGCCGGACGGTTGCCCGGGTGGTAGCGGGGGTCGTCGGCGACGGCCGCCAGCGACCGCCGCCACCGCACCGCCGCGTCGTAGGCCGCGTTCAGCGCCGCCATCCGCCCGCCACGGGTCGGGCCGGTCAGGCCGGGGGCCACGTGGTCGTGCACGGTGCGGGCGGCGCGGGCCTGCTCGACGGCGAACGAGCGCACCCGCGCTTCGTCGGCGGTGCCGCGCAACGCCAGGTGCGGCGTCGGGAAGTTCTCCGGCGAGAAGCCGGTGGTGACCAGCGGTTCACTCATCGTCGGCCACCCCCGACAACTGCCGCTCGGCCAGCCGGGCACGGTCGCGCAGGTAGGCCGGGGCGTCGTCCCAGGACCGGCCGGGGTGGGCGGCCTCGTAGCGGGCACGGGCCGCGGGCTCGACCCGCGACACCGCGGTGCGGGGAAAGGTCGTGCGTGACATGCTTGCGCTCTCCTGACCCGCACCCGAGGGTGCGGTGTTGGGGTGGACCGGACCGGCGGCGGTCTCTTTGCCGGAGTGGGCCGCCGGTCCGGGCGAGATCAGTAGTCGAAGCCGTCGTCGTAGTCGTCGTAGTCGTCGTGGTCGTCGTGGTCGGGTTCCTCGTCGTGGACCTCGACCAGTTCGGCGCGGTGGCCGGGGTTGGCCTTGAGGTGGTGGCGCAGGTTGGCGCGCGCGTCGCCGATGTCGGGGACCGTGATGAACGAAGTCCGGCCGCAGTCGCACTGCCAGCCGTACCGGGTGATCCAGGCCATGTGCGTGTCCTCCCTCAGGGAACGGTGGCTACTTCTTCTTGAGGTGCGGGAAGACGTTGAGGGTCTTCGCGCCGCACTGGCAGACCCAGACCTGGAAGGGCTTGCCGATCTTCTTGTCGAAACCGCGCTCCCCGGTGTCGGTGAAGTCGGCGTGTTCGCCCCAGGCCGGGACGCAGCCGCTGTCGCTGTCGGTGTCGGTGTTCTTCATGACGTCGCCTTTCGTGAACGGATGAGGTCAGAGGTGGCGGGCGAGGTGCCAGAGCTGGCACATCTCCCCGCCGCAGGTCACGCCGTCGGACAGGCGTCCCCGGCGCAGCGGTTTGCCGCAGTGGCCGCCCTTGCGGCCGGTCGGCGCGGGGCATCGGGTCGTGGTCCGGGTGATCAGGCTGCGCAACACGGGTGTTCTCCTGACCCGCACCCGAAGGTGCGGTGGTAGTGGGGGGTGGACCGGACCGGCGGCGGTCTCTTTGCCGGAGTGGGCCGCCGGTCCAGGCGGCGTCAGTAGTCGCCGGTGAGTCGGACGGACGCGCCGCACGAGTGCGTGGTCGTGACCACGGCCTCACCGACCTCACCGAGCACCGTGGTCACGGTGGCCTTGCCTTCGACCGTGCGACCGCACGGGCAACGGCCGGTGAGCGTGACCTGGCGGGTGAAAGTGCCGCGGTTCCCGCGGCTGGAACGCGCGAGCTTCGAACTGGCGGACCACGCCATGACATGCCTTTCGCAGACGGGTCGGTCGTCCTGTGCCGTGGCGACCGGGTGACGGGGAGGAACGCGGGTGCCGTTGTCGCCCGCGGCGGCGCGCCTGCCGAGGTGCTCTCGACCGCGAAGTCGATGTCGTGTGCGGGCAGGTGGGAACGGGAACCACACGGTCATGGGAACCGCCGCGCCGAACCGGCCGGTCGTGTTCAGCGCACCGGCCCGTGCGTGTGCGGACCGACGTTGTCGCCGGCCAACGACACGGCCAACGTGGCGTGCACCTGCGCCGCCGCCAACTCCCGCATCACCGTGTCGTGATGGGTGGTGGAATACGCCTCCCACAGCAACTGCCGCGCCCTGAGACGGTGCTCCTCGGCCGTCCACTCCCGCCGAACCTCACGGTCCCGGTGGGCGTGGTAGCGGTCCCCGGTCAGGTAGTCGCCCATCACGCCACCGCCCCCACGACCAGGTCGGCAACCCGTGCCGCCACCTCGGCGGCGGGCAGCTCCACCGCACCGGTGTCCGGGCACAGCGCCACACCCAACACCGCCGCCGCCCGACCGACGGCCTCCCCTGTGAGGTGGTCCCACACCTCCACCCGCGCGGTACCCACCGACGTGGACACCTCGTCCACCGCGACCATCCGCACGTAGCCGCCGATCGGACGCAACTCGACGTGGCCCATGCCCAGCGCCAACGCCACCCGCGCCAACTGCAACACGTCCTGCTCCCACGACGGGCGCGCACGCATCTGCAACGACACCACCGCACCCGTGTCCAACCGCGCGCCGCGACGGAAGTCCACCGCGAACACCTCGTCCAGCGCGTCGCCGTACTCGGCCAACACCGCCGCCGTCACCGCGGCCACCCTCGCCAAGTCGCCCATCACGCCACCGCCACCACGGCCAGCGCCGCCGCCAACAGCACCGAGCTGCACACCAGCGCATCCACCGCCGCCCGAACCCGCCGGTACTTCATCTGCACCCGCACCGACAGCCGCACCACGTCCACCGCCTGCACCCTCACACTCACCTGCCGGTCCAACTCGACCAGCAGGTCCGACGGCTTCCCGGCGAACCCGGCCAGGAACCCGAACCCGGAGGAGTCCTCCCGGCTCAACCACGGACGGACCACGGTCAGCAGGATCACCACACTGACCAGCGCCGGAGCGGTCGCGATCCACAACAGCAACTCCGCGGCGAACGGCAGGCCGCGCGTGGTCAACGCCACCACACCCGCCAGGAACCCGCCGAACAGCGGCAACAACGTCCCCGCCTTGGCATCCGCCCGCCGCATCTGGTCGGCCACCTCAACGTGCGCCGACTCCACCCGCCTCACCACGTGCTCAGCGACCTGGGCCATCACGCCACCCGGCCCGAACCCGACGCGGCCTGCCTCGCGGCACGCCGCGCGGCGTTGCGAGCGGCGTTACGCCGCGCCTTACGACCCTTGCCCTTGCTCCGGCCGAACACCGGAACCGGCATCGCGAGCCCGACCGGCGAAGCCGGCCCACCCGACCGCTCCGCGTCCGCCAACTCGGCCGCGGCCTGGTCCACACCCACACTGCCGTACTTCGGCGTGATCCCCGCCAACGCACGAGCCAGGATCCGCCGGTTACGACGCTCCCGCGCCGAACCGTCCAACAACCCCGACGTCGGCTCCCCCAACGCGATCTCCACCGACACCTGCGCGTCCAACAGCGCCAACGCCGACGGCGTCAAACCGTCCGGGTAGTTGCTCATCGTGTTCACGTGCCCTCCGTCGTACAGGGGGTCTAAACCCTGATCTCGGCCCACAACCCGGTCGGTTGAGGGGGTGTAAACACACCGTAGGACTGCGGTGCGATGGCTGTCAAGGGGGTCTAAACTCAGCTGTATGACGACGTCATCGCCAGACGAGTTCGAGTCCGTGCGGGTGGACCCTGACCCGATCCGACGCGGCAGGCGGGCAGGCGAGTTGATCACCGTGTACCAGCAGCGGGCCGTAGAGCTGGCGCGCCTCCGCAAAGAGGCGATCGAGGAAGCGCGTCGATCCACTGACATGAGTTTCACTGAGATCGCCAACGCGCTTGGAATTACAAAAGGTCGCGTAACTCAGATTCGCAATACCGCACCTGCGCCCGAGCGCGCATTTTTCGGCGTCGGACCCGTAGAGGTGGCGCTGCCTGGCCGACTGATAAGGGAACGCGGTGATGTGGTCATCGCGTCGGAGGACGACACGGCAGGCGCGTACCTGATTGCCGAACTGGAAAAGCTCGCATTCGTCGTCGCCGATCGGGTGGTCATCGACCCTCGCGAAGAGTGGGAACCCAAGGCTGACGCAGTGGTTATCTGCGGCCCGGCGTCGGCCCACATCGGGAATGTATTGATGTCGATCGACCCGGTCCTTACGATGTCCCTAGGGAATAACGTTCAGTGGTACATCGTTGACCAAACGACAGGCAACCGTTTCCTGTCACCGATGGACGAAAAAGATCCAGCAAGAGCAGACCATGCTTACATTGCGCGACACAAGGTGGGGTCTCACGTTGTCGTGCATATCGCAGGACTTCATGCTTTGGGTTCGGTGGGCGCTGTCCACTACCTCATGAGATCACTGCCTGACCTGTATGCGCAGTACGGCGATAAGCAATTCAGCATGGCGATCACGACATCCTTCGACGGGCTGACACCAAAGGAAATCAACGTGCTCGTGCCTCCGCGGGTGTGGTCCTAGCCATGTTTCATGGCGCGATGTTGCCGGGCGGTAGCGGGCCGGGCCAGGATCGTTGGCGGACAGTTGGACGCGCCGCCGTTGTACTGGATGGAGCCTCCAGCTTCACACCTGCGCTCGTTGACGCTGGTGAGTACGTTGACCACCTGATGACGCGCATTGTGCAGCGCTTGCCCCACGACCGTGTGAACCTCCGCCAGGTGGTCGCCGACAGTATCCGCCGAACCGCTGATGAACTTAAGTTGCCCGCCCGAGGCGGTCCGTCATCCACGGTCTTGATAGCAAGCAGCGAATCCGGCCGCCTGAAGGTTCTAGCCCTAGGCGACAGCACAGCTCTCGTCCGCACAACGGATGGCAGCCTTCACCGGGTTACAGATGACCGACTGTCAGCCATAGCAAGCAATCATCGCAAGGCATACCGAGCCCGTCTTAGCTCTGGAACCGGCTACGACGAAATGCACAAGCGAATCCTCCGAGCCCTCCAAGAGGAAGAACTGAAGTGGCGTAACCGTCCCAGTGGATACTGGATTGCAGAGTCGGACCCAGAGGCCGCAAACGAAGCTGTGGAGCGTGATCTTCCCGCCGATGAAGTTGAATGGCTCATCCTCGCCACGGATGGCGCGCAGCGGACGATAGACCATCTAGGAATTCCATGGAACGAAGTCGCACAAATGTCTTCGTCGGAACTGGAAGACCTTCTCAGAGAATTGCACCGGTGGGAAGAGGTGGAAGACCGCGCAGCGACACTACTTCCACGGGCGAAAGTGCACGATGACAAGACGATCGTCGTCTGGCACCCGCTAGTAGGGCACAAGGTTTAGAAGGCCGTCTAGCCACCGCATCGATTGGTCGGGAAGGTCAAGCCCGACGCCTGTGCGATCACTACGAGCCGCTTGCCTGCGCAGGCATACAACCTAGAGTCAACCGTACGGATGGGCTGGCTAGTCAGTCTCGCTGCGCTGTGCTCGTTCACGCAGGGTCTGGCGCAACTTCTCAACATCCCACCGGGCGTGACCGCCCGCCGTCACGAACTCGGGCTCTACAAGTCCGGCACGCCACCAGCGCGCCAACGTCACGCGGTCGATGCCGAGTTCAGCAGCTGCGACGCCGGTCGAGAGGAGCTTCGGGCGGGGTGTCACAGGGTCACTCTGACGGACCAATCGCCTCGAAACACCCCAGGTGAAGCGCTTGTCACTGAACGCCTGCGTCTGCCTCGCTAGACTCGTATGCATCGTTTGCACCGGGCCGGAGGGCACCATGGGTTTCAAGATCACGCCGACCGAGGATCAAGTGGCCCAGGTGTGGGCTTACCTTGCGAGCTGCGTCAACGAGGTCGAGAGCTACCTACGCGACGACGACATCACAGGCGCAAACGCGTTCATGGACCAGGTACTGAACGAGGCGGGCAAGGGCTGCCATGACCTCATCCTGGACACCGCCGCCAAGCTCCGGGGGCAGACAAACTGGCGAACGTTCGTCCCCCGCGAGTAGCCCGCGCCCTGGTTGCGACGACGGGTGCAGAGATCACGCATTTCACGATGCCGCAGACGGTGGGACGCCCCCGCCGTTCGGCTGCACAAACTGAATGTGAAACGCACCGAGCTGCGCTAAAGTGCCAGCTCAGAAAGCGTCTTCCCCGCGCGAGCGTGAGTGGTCCCAGGTTCACGACGATGCCGCCTCCCGGCAGCGGGTCTTCCCCGCGCGAGCGGGGGTGGTCCTTGCACGCGGCGCACCTGCGCCTGGTAGGTGACGTCTTCCCCGCGCGAGCGGGGGTGGTCCGTACGTCGGCCCCGTGGCGAAGGCCGTCGGCGTGTCTTCCCCGCGCAGCGGGGGTGGTCCGGGCACGCTCCAGCTCGCCGCCGCGCGGCACAGATCGTCTTCCACCCGCGGGAGCGGGGGTGGTCCTGGGGTACGGGTGCCGCCGCCGTCATCCAGCCAGTCTTCCCTGCGCGAGCGGGGGGTGGTCTGCCGCTCGGCTGGTTACAGCAGCGCGCCGGGTCGGTGAACCGCTGGGAGAAACCTGGGAGAAGCACTGGCAATCGAGCACTCCGGGTGCTCGCACAGACCAACGACGCCCGACGCCTCTACCAGCAGCTTTGGTTACGGACCCAGGTCGGTGCAGTTGCCGTACCTAGTTCGGGACGAAGAGGTCGCAGGTTCAAATCCTGTCACCCCGACAGATCAGGTCAGGCCCACCGGGAGTTCCCGGTGGGCCTGATTCGTCTTTCCGCCCGGTCAGCGGCCGATGGTGTCCAGGTCGGCCAGGTCCTCGGGGGTCAGGGCGAGCCCGGCGCCGGAGAGGTTCTCGCGCAGGTGCGCGGTCGAGGACGTGCCCGGGATCAGCAGGATGTTCGGCGATCGGTGGAGCAGCCACGCCAGTGCGACGGACGCCGGTGTCGCGTGCAGGCGGGCGGCGACCGTCGACAGGGTCTCGGACTGGAGGGGTGTGAAGCCGCCCAGGGGGAAGAACGGGACGTAGGCGATGCCGTCGGTGGCGAGTCGGTCGATCAGGTCGTCGTCGTGGCGGTGGGCGAGGTTGTACAGGTTCTGCACGCACGCGATCGGGGCGATGGCCCGGGCCTCGGCGACCTGCTCCCCGGTGGCGTTGCTGACGCCGAGGTGGCGGATCAGGCCCTCTTGGCGGAGTTCGGCGAGCGTTCCGAACGCCTCGGCGAGCGGGCCGGGGCGGGGGCCTTCGGCGTCGCCGAGCCGGAGGTTGACCACGTCCAGCACGTCGAGGCCGAGGGACCTGAGGTTGTCGTGGACCTGGCGGCGCAGGTCTTCGGGGCGTCGGGCGACGGGCCAGCCGCCCCGGTCGTCGCGGGTGGCGCCCACCTTGGTGGCGATGCGCAGCGACTCGGGGTAGGGGTGCAGCGCCTCGCGGATCAGTTCGTTGGTGACCCGCGGTCCGTAGGCGTCGCTGGTGTCGATGTGGGTGATGCCGAGGTCGACCGCTTCCCGCAGCACGGCGATCGCGCCGTCGCGGTCGGCGGGCGGGCCCATGACGCCGGGACCGGCCAGGCGCATCGCGCCGTAGCCGAACCGGGTGACGGTCAGGTCGCCCAGGGTCCAGTCGCCGCCGGGGAGGGACGGGGTCGGGGTGCTCATCCTGCTGCCTTTCGTCGTGCGTCGCGGGGGTGGCGCGTGCCGCCCCCGTCCGTCAGCATTGGAGAGCAGCTTCCTGTTGGGAAGTAGGCACCTGAAAGTGCGTAACACACCTGTCGGGGAGAGGCGTGGGCCGTGGCGACCACGAAGGCGGCCGAGCGGAGGGCTCGGGCGAAGGTGGAGTACAACGCGTTCCTGGCGGCCTGCCCGAGCCGGCGGTTGCTCGACCGGATCTCGGACAAGTGGGTCGTCCTGGTCCTGTGCGCGCTGGGCGGCGACCACGGCGGCGGGTCGGGTGGACGGCCGGCGGGCGTGCCGAGGGCCCTGCGCTACTCGGAGCTCTCCCGCCTGCTGGCCGGGGTCAGCCAGAAGATGCTGACCCAGACGCTGCGGTCGTTGGAGCACGACGGCCTGCTGACCCGCACCGTGACGCCGACCGTGCCCGTCACCGTCTCCTACGAGCTGACCGACCTGGGCCTGTCGCTGCACCACGTGACGCGCGGCCTCCGGGAGTGGGCGCAGGCGCACATGGCCGACGTGCTCGCGCACCGGGAGGGGCACGGCACGGCCTGATCGACCGCGTCACGACGTCCGGCGGGCCTTCCAGATCTCCTCGCTCGGCCACTGCCTCGCCCACTCGGACGACACCTCGTCGTACTCGCGCTCGGCGGGGGTGGGCGCCTGGAGTTCGATCAGGTCTTCGACGGTGAACCCGCCGGCGCGCAGCAGCCGCAGCATCTCGCCGTGCGGGAGGGTGAACTCGGTGGACGTGCCGTGGTCGACGCGGCGCAGGCCGAACTGCGGGCGGCGCAGGGTGGTGGACGCCGTGCCGCCGGGGCGGGCGCACAGGGCGAACAGCGGTGAGCGGCTCAGGAAGACCAGGTGGCCGCCGGGGCGCAGCAGGCGGGCGGCTTCGGGGATCCAGCGGTACGGGTCGCACCACAGGGACGCGCCGTACTCGCTGATCGCCAGGTCGAAGGTGGCGTCGTCGCGCGGGACGCGTTGGGCGTCGCCCTCGATCAGGGGGAACTCCAGGCCGAACTCGGCCTGCATGGCGCGGGCGGTGTCGAGTTGGCGGGTCGAGATGTCGATGCCGACGGGGCGGGCGCCGAGGCGGGCGAGCCACGCCGAGACGTAGGCGGTGCCGCAGCCGAGTTCGATCACGTCCAGGCCGGTCACGTCCGGCAGGGCGCGGACCTCGGACTCGGGGGTGGCCCACAGGCCCCAGCGGGGTTCGGTGCGCGCCCAGTGGGCGCGGGCCAGGGGGCCGTGCGCCGCGGCGGCGCTGTCCTCCCAGTGGCGGCGGTTGAGTTCCGTGTGGTCGGTCATCCGCCCAGTGCAGCGGCCGGGCGGCGGGGCCGGCCACCGGTTTTCCGGCACGCGCGGGGGGCCGGGAGGGTCCGCTGCCCCTCCCGGCCCGGCCGGCCGGGCGTCACTTCACGTGCGGTCGCAGCTCCGCGAGGCGCCGGAGGAGTTCGCCGACCTCGTTCCAGTCGAGCTTCGCGGACTCGCCGGGCGGGGTGTGGATGCAGACGTTGCCCTCCTCGGTGAGCGACACCTCCAGCGTCCGCCGACGACCCAGGGCGTCGACGCACCCGACGCGACCGCCCTGCCGAACCGTGTTCTCGATCATCGGTCAGACCTCCCCTGCCGCACCAACGCTGTATCCCGTGATTCGTTCGGACCAACGCGGGCGTTACGAACTACTCCTCGCTGTTTCCTAATTGCCACCTTCGACCTTCCGGCGAGCTTTCGTCACGTTCCGTTAACCCGATCGGGTGGAAGTTGCCGATTGACGTCACGGTGCGTAACAACCGGCGGTCTTCGTCCGACGACGAGTCGACGCCCGTCACCGCCCAGCAGGGAGATGTGCCCATGACCACCACCACCGCCCACGGCTGGGTCCCCGTCGTCGCCTGGACCCAGGTCGCCCTCGGCCTCGCCGGGATCGTCGCGTTCGCCACCAGCACCACCGCGGGCGTCGCCGTCGCCGGGGCGGTGGCGCTCGTCGCGCTGGTCCACCGCGCCCTGCGCCGCGCGTCGGCCGACCTGGACCGGATCCTGGACGAGGAGCTGGGCCGCTGAGCCGGGCGCCGGACTACCGCCTGGTCACCGCGGGGAAGCCGGCAGGATCGGGGTGTGACGACGCACCCGACCGCCGAAGTGCCCGAGCCGCTGTTCGCCGACGCCGAGGCCGAAGCCCGCTGGCGTGCCCGCTTCACGGCGCCGCGCGTGAGCCTGCCCGGCTGGGCCGACGACGCCCCCGACCGCAGCCTGTACCTGTCGAACTCGAGCGGCGTGTGGGAGATCTACGCCTGGGACCGGGCCACCGACACCCACCGCAGGGTCACCGACCGCCCGAACGGCACGTCGCACGGCGCGCTCAGCCCGGACGGCGAGACGATCTGGTGGTTCGACGACACCGACGGCGACGAGTTCGGCACGTGGGTGGGCGAGCCGTTCCGGCCGGGCGGCGGGCCGAAACCCGCCGTGGAGGGCGTGCCGCCCGGCTACCCGGCGGGCCTGGAGATCGGGCACCGCGTCGTCGCGGTCGGCACGTCCACCGACGACGGCACGACCGTGTACGTGTCGCGGGACGGCGGGCCGGCCGAGGTGATCTACGCGCACGAGAACGACGGCGGCGTGTCGGCGCTGTCCAAGGACGAGACGCTGGTGGTGCTGTCGCACTCGGAGCACGGCGACAACCGGCACTCCGCGCTGCGCGTCGTCACGCCGTCGGGCGAGAAGGTCGCGGAGAAGTGGGACGGGCCGGGCAAGGGCCTGGACGCGATCGCGTTCAGCCCGGTGCGCGGCGACAACCGGCTGCTGGTCGGGCACGAGCGGCGCGGCCGGGAGGAGCTGCTGATCTGGGACGTCGCGGCGGACACCGAGACCGAGATCGTGATCGACCTGCCCGGCGAGATCAGCGCCGACTGGTACCCGGACGCGCGGTCGCTGCTGGTCGTGCACACGTTCCGGGCGCGCAACACGCTGCACCGGTACGACCTGGAGACCGGGGTCCTGCACGCCCTGGACACCCCGCACGGCACGGTGGGCAGCGCGAACGTGCGCCCGGACGGCGCGGTGGAGTACTCGTGGTCCTCGGCCGCGCGGCCGGGCGTGGTGCGGGTGCTGGACGCGGACGGCGACGAGCGCGTCCTGCTGGAGCCGCCCGGCCACAAGGCCCCGCCGTCGGTGGACCTGACCGACGTGTTCGTGGGCGAGGTGCACGCCCTGGTCGCGCGGCCGGCCGGCGCGCCCGACGGTCCCCTGCCGACGGTGTTCCACCTGCACGGCGGGCCGCACTCGGCGGACGAGGACCGGTTCTCCGCCTACCGGGCGGTGTGGCTGGACGCCGGGTTCGCCGTGGTGCACGTGAACTACCGGGGTTCCACCGGGTACGGCTCGACGTGGCGGGACGCGATCGAGGGCCGGCCGGGGCTGACCGAGCTGGAGGACGTGGCCGCGGTGCACGACTGGGCCGTCGGCTCCGGGTTCGCCGACCCGGCGCGGTGCGTGGTCAACGGCGCGTCGTGGGGCGGGTACCTGTCGCTGCTGGCGCTCGGCACGCAGCCGGAGCGGTGGGCGGCCGGGGTGGCGGGCGTGCCGGTGGCCGACTACCTGGCCGCCTACGAGGACGAGATGGAGCCGCTGCGGGCGTTCGACCGGGCGTTGTTCGGCGGGTCGCCGGAGGAGGTGCCGGACCGGTACCGCGAGTGCTCGCCGTTGACGTACGTGGACGCCGTGCGCGCGCCGGTGCTGGTGCTGGCGGGCGAGAACGACCCGCGCTGCCCGATCCGGCAGATCGACAACTACCTCGACCGGCTGGCGGCGCGCGGCGCGGCCTACGAGGTGTACCGGTACGACGCCGGGCACGGGTCGCTGGTCGTGGCCGAGACGATCCGGCAGACGGCCGCCGAGGTCGGGTTCGTGCGGCGCGTGCTGCCCTAGCACCGCCGACCGGGGCCACCGGGCGCGCCGGTGGCCCCGCGGGGCGCGGTCAGGCCTGCTGCGCCTGCCACATCCAGTGGGCCTGCTCGAGGTTCTTCGTGATCTCGATCAGCAGGTCCTGGGTGACGAGGTCGGACTTGTCGGTCTCGTCCACGCGCTTGCGCAGCCGCTGGATCAGCTCGCCCAGCGCGGTGACGACCGCCGTGACGACCTCGTCCTCCTTGAGCCAGCCGCCGGGGAACTCCGGCACGCCGGAGCCCTCGGCCACCGTCTTCGCCTTGCCGTCCGGCGAGATGCCCAGCGCGGCGGCGCGTTCGGCGACCTCGTCGGTGTAGGTGCGGGCGGTCGAGACCAGCTCGTCGAGCTGGAGGTGGACGCTGCGGAAGTTCTTGCCGACCACGTTCCAGTGCGCCTGCTTGGCCACCAGGGACAGGTCGATCAAGTCCACCAGGGTGGCCTGGAGCACCGCCCCGACCGACGCCTTGTCCGACTCGGTCAGCGGGCTGGTGATCGGGGACTTCTGAGTGCTCATGGGTCTGACGCCTCCTCACACGGTGGTCGTGAGAGCCACCTCGATGTTGCCTCGCGTTGCGTTGGAGTACGGGCACAGCAGGTCCGCCGCCGCGGTCAGCCGCTCCGCCTCGGCCCGCTCCAGGCCGGGCAGGTGCGCGACCAGCTCGACGGCGAGCTGGAAGCCGCCGTCGCCGTTGCGGCCGAGGTCCACCTTCACGGTCACGGTCGTCTCGCCGAGCTTGACCTTGGCCTGCCGGGCGGCGGCCTTGAGCGCGCTGTGGAAGCACGCCGCGTAGCCGGCCGCGAACAGCTGCTCGGGGTTGGTCTTGTCGCCGCCCGGGCCGCCCAGCTCCTTGGGCATGGAGAGCTGCTCGTCGATCACGCCGTCGGACGTGCGGACCTCGCCGTTGCGGCCTTCTCCGACTGCGATGGCTTCCGCGGTGTAGAGAACCTGCATGTGACGCTCTCCTTCGAGCTGGTGGTCGGGCCCCTCGCCCTGCCCAACACCCGGCCGAAGCCGAACCACACCCGGTCGTGTGGCAGCTCACGCCCTCCCGTGGCTACCCGCTCAACCCGCCCTCGACACGGCGAACTCCGCCACCTGTCGCCCGATCGTGCGCAACTGGTCGGCCACGGACGGCACCGAGCAGCCGCCGTCCACCTCGAACTCGACCTCGCCGGAGTTGACCGCCGCCCCCAGCGGCGTGGGCCAGCCGCGCAGCGCGTGCACGATCGAGCGCAACGCGGTGAGCGTGGTCACCGACGCCTGCCAGCCCTGCGCCGTGGCCACGCAGCCGACCGCGCGGCCGTCGAGGTAGGGGCGTTCGTCGCCGCGCAGGTCCTCGACGTAGTCCAGGGCGTTCTTGACCAGGCCGGACACCGTGCCGTGGTAGCCGGGCGAGACGAGCACCACCCCGTCGGCCAGGCGCAGCGCCTCGACCAGCCGCCGGGCGGCGTCGGTGCGGTCCGGCACGGACGGGTCGTAGAACGGCAGCACCAGCTCGGGGCCGGAGACCTCGACCACCTTCGCGCCCGCGTCCACGGCGCCCTCCAGGGCGATCCGCATCGCGCGCTCGGACTGCGAGTTGGGGCGCAGGGACCCGCCGATGCCCACCACGGTGACCGTCATGGTGCCCGATCCTGCCACCTGCACCTAACTGGAGGTCCAGCGCTCGCCCGAAGCCCCTACCCGCGAGTAACGTAGGTCTCATGTCGAAGCTCGCCGAGTCGATCCCTCCCGGTGTCCTGGCCGGTGCACTCCGCTTCGTGTTCGGCCTGCCCGCGCCGCTGCGCCGGTTCGTCGCCGGCCCGCCCGTCACGGTGGACGGCCAGCGGCTGCACCCCGAGGCGCAGCTCCTGCTGAGGTTGCAGCGGCTCAGCGGCGAGGACTGGCGGACGACCACGCCCGCCGCCAACCGCGTCGCGCTCAACCGGACGAACGCCCTGGTCTGCGGGCCCGTCATCGGCGGCGTGGCGGTGCGGTCGCTGTCGCTGGACGGCGTCGGCGCGCGGTTCTACGAGCCGACCGGGCTGGCCGCCGGGTCGCCGCTGCTGGTCTTCTACCACGGCGGCGGGTGGGTCAGCGGCGACCTGGACAGCCACGACAACCTGTGCCGGTTCCTCGCCGTGGAGGGCGGGGTGCGGGTGCTGTCGGCCGACTACCGGCTCGCCCCCGAGCACCCGTTCCCGGCCGCGGCGGACGACGCGCGGACCGCGTTCGAGTACGCCGTGGCGCACGCCGAGGAGCTGCGGGTCGACCCGCGGCGGATCGCGCTCGGCGGCGACAGCGCGGGCGGGAACCTGGCGGCCGTGACCGCGCTGCACGCGGGGGACGTCAAGCCGGTGTTCCTGCTGCTGTTCTACCCGGCGGTGGACGCGTCGGTGCGGCGGCGGTCGCGGGAGCTGTTCGGCCGCGGGTTCTTCCTCACCGACGAGAAGATGGACTGGTTCCTGGACCACTACGCGCCGTCCCGGGACACGCACACCGACCCGAGGCTGTCGGTGCTGCTGGCGGAGGACCTGAGCGGGCTGCCGCCGACGTACCTGGCGACGGCCGGGTTCGACCCGCTGCGCGACGAGGGCGAGGCGTTCGCGGAGAAGCTGGCGCGGCAGGGCGTGCCGGTGGTGCTGCGGCGGCACGAAGGGCTGTTCCACGGGTTCGCGAACATCCTCGGCGTCGGCGGCGTGTTCCGGGAGGCGGTGGCCGAGGCGGTCGGGTCGCTGCGCACCGGGCTGGCGCTGGCCAACGCCCGGCAGGATGTCCCCGACACGGCGTGACGCCGGGCCGCGGCCCGGCGGAAGACCGGACGGGGCCGCCCGGTGCGGGCGACCCCGTCGGGTGTGCACTGTCAGGGGTGCACGGTCAGGGAGTCACTTGCCGAACGCGGCGGCGATCTTGTCGCCGGTCTCCTTGTCGATGTTGCGCCAGTACTCGAACACCCGCTCCAGCACCGGCTCGGACACGCCGTTGGACGCGTGCGCGACCACGGTCTTCACCAGGCGCTCCCGCTGGGCCTCGTCCATGACCTCGCGGATCAGGGTGCCCGCCTGGCCCCAGTCGTCGTCCTCGGCGTGCAGCTTGTACGCCGAGCGCACGACCTCGTCCTCGACGCCGTAGGTCGTGGTGACCTCGCCGGCCGCCTCGGCGGAGGCGTGCGGGCCGCCGTAGGAGTTGGGCGCGTACACCGGGTCGGCCGGGTTGGCGAAGCGCATCGCGCCGTCCCGCGAGTACGAGTTCACCGGCGACTTCGGCCGGTTCACCGGCAGCTCGTTGTAGTTCGCGCCGATGCGGTACCGGTGGGCGTCGGGGTAGGCGAACATGCGGCCCACCAGCATCCGGTCCGGGGACGCGCCGATGCCGGGCACCAGGTTGGTCGGCTCGAACGCCGCCTGCTCGATCTGGGCGAAGTAGTCCGACGGGTTGCGGTCGAGCACCAGCCGGCCGACCTTGACCAGCGGGTAGTCCGCGTGCGGCCACACCTTGGTCAGGTCGAACGGGTTGAAGCGGTACGTCGCGGCCTCGGCGTACGGCATGACCTGCACGTGCAGCGTCCACGACGGGAACTCGCCGCGCTCGATGGCGTGCCACAGGTCGGCGCGGTGCGCGTCGGCGTCCTCGCCCGCGATCCGGGCGGCCTCCTCCGAGGTCAGGTTCTCGACGCCCTGGTCGGTCTTGAAGTGGTACTTGACCCAGAACTTCTCGCCGGCCGCGTTCTCCCACAGGTAGGTGTGCGAGCCGTAGCCGTTCTGGTGCCGCCAGGTGCGCGGGATGCCCCGGTCGCCCATCAGCCACGTGACCTGGTGCGCGGTCTGCGGCTGCAGCGTCCAGAAGTCCCACTGCATGTCGTGGTCGCGGCGGCCGGTGTCGGCGCGGCGCTTCTGCGAGCGGATGAAGTCCGGGAACTTGATCGGGTCGCGCAGGAAGAACACCGGGGTGTTGTTGCCGACCAGGTCGTAGTTGCCCTGCGTGGTGTAGAACTTCAGCGCGAAGCCGCGCGGGTCGCGCCACGTGTCGGGCGAGCCCAGCTCGCCCGCGACGGTCGAGAAGCGCAGCAGCACCTCGGTCCGGACGCCGGGCTGGAACAGGGCGGCCTTGGTGAAGCGGCTGACGTCCTCGGTCGTCTCGAAGTGGCCGAACGCGCCGCCGCCCTTGGCGTGCACGACCCGCTCCGGCACCCGTTCCCGGTTGAACTGGGCGTTCTTCTCGATCAGGTAGTGGTCCTGCAGCAGGATCGGGCCGTTCGCGCCCAGGGTCAGGGAGTGGTCGTCGCTCGCGACCGGGATGCCCGCGTTGTTGGTGGTGTGACGCGCTTCGGTCACGCTGTGGCTCCTTCTGTGGGGTGCGGCAGTCAGGTCCCTCGGCAATCCGGGCACAGACCCCAGAACAGGACTTCCGCCTCGTCCACCGCGAAGCCGGCCGTCTCGGAGGGTTCGAGGCAGGGCGCGGCGCCGTGGACGCAGTCGACGTCCTCGGTCCGGCCGCAGGTCCGGCAGACGAGGTGGTGGTGGTTGTCGCCGGTCCGCGTCTCGTACCGCGCCGGGTGACCGGCGGGTTCGATCCGGCGCAGCAACCCGGTCCGCGCGCACGCGTGCAGCACGTCGTAGACGGCCTGCGTCGACACGGACCCCAACCGGGCCCGCACGCCCTCGGCGACCGCGTCGGCCGTGGCGTGGGGGTGTTCGACGAGCCACTCGAGCACCGCGATCCGGGGCGCGGTGACGCGCAGCCCGGCGTCCTTGAGCAGCTCACGTGGTCCTGGGGTCATGGCTCCACCACTTCATCACGCTTTCTGGAACGAGTCAAGAAAACGAACGGTTAAACCTCTTGCCCTCGCGAGTGAGGATGGGCACGTGAACGTCTCCCGTTACCTGGCCGTCCTCCGAACGCCGCGCGTGCCCGGCCTGATGCTCCTGATGCTGGTCGCGCGCGTGCCGGCGACGGCCGCGGGCATGACGATCACCATGCACGTCCTGCTCGGCCTCGAACGAGGTTACGGCGCGGCGGGCCTGGTCGGGGCGGTCAGCACGATCGGCATCGCGCTGGGCTCGCCGCTGATGGGCCACCTGGTGGACCGGCGCGGGCTGCGCGCCATGGTGGCCCTGTCGGTGGCCACCGAGGGCGTCTTCTGGTTCGTCGCGCCCCTGCTGCCCTACGAGGTGCTGCTGGTCACGTGCTTCCTCACCGGGATCACGGTGCTGCCGGTCATGTCGCTGGGCAGGCAGATCCTGACCGCGCTGGTGCCGGACGACCGCCGGCGCACCGCGCTGGCGATGGACTCGATGGCCGTCGAGGTCGCGTTCATGGCCGGCCCGGCGCTCGGCGTCGCGCTCACCACGCAGGCGTCCAGCCGGACCGCGATGTGGGCCATCGGCGCGTCCATGCTCGTGGTGGGCGCGATCCTGTACGCGGTCAACCCCCCGGTCGGCCGCGAGGGCCCCCCGGGACCGCGCGTGCCCCGCCGGGAGTGGCTCGACGGGCGGCTGGTCGGGGTGCTGATCAGCGCAGGCGGCGCGACGTTCGTGCTGTCGGGCGTCGAGGTGTCCGTGGTGGCGTCGATGCGCGAACTGGGCCTGACCGGGTGGACCGGGGCGATGGTCGCGGTGATGTGCGTGGCGTCGCTGGTCGGCGGGTTCGTCTACGGCGGGCTGACCCGCGTGCCGCCGCTGTGGGCGCTGATGGGCGGCATGGGGCTGCTGGCCGTGCCGATCGGGTTGTTCGGCTGGTCGCCGTGGTGGCTGGCGCTCGCCCTGGTGCCGACGAACCTGCTGTGCGCGCCGACGATCACCGCGACCGGCGAGGAGATCGCGAAGCACGCGCCCCCGTCCGCGCGCGGTGTGGCGATGGGCCTGCAGAGCTCGGCGTTCACGCTCGGCGTGGCGCTGGGCCAGCCGGTCGCCGGGTTCGTGATCGACCACGGCTCACCGGCGTGGGGGTTCGCCGTCGCGGGCGTCGGCGCGCTCGTGGTCGCCGCGGGCACCGCGGTGCCCGGTCACCGCAGGACGCCGGCCCCGGCGGTCTGATCGGGGCGGAAACCACCCGTTCGGCCCAGTCTCCGGCACGCTCCGCGCACCTCTTCTCCAGCATGGAACCCGAGTTCTGGTACGAGTCGTGGGAGCAGGGCGGCACGAAGACGAGCTTCCACCTGCGCGACGTGCACGAGCACGCCCGGATGCTGGCCCGGCTCGGCCTGGTGGCCGGCGCGCGGGTCCTGGTGCCGCTCTGCGGCAAGACCACCGACCTGCGGTTCTTCGCCGAGACGGCGGCGGAGGTCGTCGGGGTCGAGCTGGTGCCCCGGGCCGTCGAGGAGTTCTTCGCCGAGAACGGCCTGGACCCGGTGGAGGAGGAGCCCGACGTGTTCCGCTGCGGCAACCTCGTCATCCGCCGCCAGGACCTGTTCCGGCTGGGACCGGCCGAGATCGGCCCGGTCGACCTGGTCTACGACCGCGCGTCGCTGATCGCGTTCCCGGACGACATGCGGCAGCGGTACGCCGACACGATCACCCGCCTGGCCCGGCCCGGGACCCGGTACTTCATCAACACCCTGGAGTACCACCCGACGCTGCCGACGCCGCCGTTCTCCGTCGGGCCGGCGGAGATCGCCGGGCGCTTCGGGCACGCGTTCGACGTCGAGCACCTGGCCGCGCAGCCCCGGCCGGAGCACCGGATGGTCGGGAAGTTCGGCCTGACCGACCTGGTGGAGCACGGCTTCCTGCTGCGCGCCCGCTAGGGCCGCCCCAGCTCGCGCAGGGCCCGGTACAGGCGTTCGACGCCCGGCCGGGCCCGCGCGTAGAAGCGGACCGCCTCCGGGTCCGGGGCGATCGTCTTCACCGGGGTGATCAGGTCGGCGGCGACGGTCAGCGACCCGATCTCCCCCAGCGCCCGCCACCCCACCAGGGCCGCGCCCACGCCCGAGCCCTCGCTGTCGTCGGCCAGCTCCAGCTCCAGGCCCAGCGCGGACGACAGGACCGTCGCCCACAGGTCGCTGCGGAACGCGCCGCCGGTCACCCGGACCGCGTGCACGTCCGCCACCGAGCGCACCGCGTCCAGCACCAGCGCCAGTTGCTGCGCCACGCCCTCCACCAGGGCACGGGTGACCACCGCGCGCCCGTGCTCGCGCCGCAGCCCGACCACCGCCGACGTCGCGTCCGCGTCCCACCACGGCGCGCGCTCGCCCAGCAGGTACGGCAACGCGGTCACGCCCGACGCGCCCACCGGCACCGCGGCGGCCTCGTCCAGCAGGTCCCGGACGTCCACGCCGAACGCCTCGGCGGCCCACTGCGCGGCCACGCCGCCGTTGCTCACCGCGCCGCCGAGCACCCACAGCCCCTCGGCGACGGCGTAGCAGAACACCCGCCCCCGCTCGTCCACGGCGGGCTCGTCGCGCACCACCCGCAGCGCGCCGCTGGTCCCCAGCGACACCGCCGCCACCCCCGGCACGACCGCGCCCACGCCGAGGTTCGCCATCGGCCCGTCGCCGCCGCCCAGCACGACCGGCAGCCCGGCGGGCAGGCCCGGCACGTCCACCGCGAGCGGCAGGGAGTCGGTCGGGGCGTGCAGCGCGGGCAGCTGCTCGGCCCGCACGCCCGCGAACTCCAGCGACCCGGGGTGCCAGTCCAGCGACCGCAGGTCCATCAGGCCCGTCGCCGACGCCGACGAGTGCTCGGTCGCGAGCACGCCCGTCAGCCGCAGCGCCACGTAGTCCTTGAGCCCGCACCACCGGTCCGCGGTGAACCCCCGGTCGTGGAACCACGCCAGCTTCACCAGCGGCGACATGGTGTGGATCGGG
This sequence comes from Actinosynnema sp. NPDC059335, assembly GCF_042752395.1. Classification (NCBI taxonomy): domain Bacteria; kingdom Bacillati; phylum Actinomycetota; class Actinomycetes; order Pseudonocardiales; family Pseudonocardiaceae; genus Actinosynnema; species Actinosynnema sp. NPDC059335. The sequence goes on from NZ_JBHYXZ010000001.1 coordinate 110,824, forward strand.
GTGCCGGTCGCCCGGTGCAGCGCGATGCCCGCGTCCGTGCCGCGCAGCCGGGCCGCCTGCTCCTGCGCGCGGTTGTCCGCCCACGACACCGACGGCGTGACCGGCGTGCCCGAGGCGTCCAGGCCCACCAGCGTGTGCATCGCGCCGGTCAACGCCAGCGCCCGCACCGCGAGCCCCCGGGACGCGACCTCCCGCAACGCCCGCAGCGCCGCCTCCCACACCTCCACCGGGTCGTGGGTCGCCTCGCCGGAGGGCGTGGTGCGCATCGGGTAGCCGTGCTCCGCCGATGCCACCACGCCCGCGTCCCGGTCCACCGCGATGACCTTGGTCGACGTCGTCCCCAGGTCGATCGCGAGCACTACCTCCGCCATGGGGGTGAACCTACAGGCGGCCGGCCAGCTCCTCGGCGATCTCGTAGGTGTTCAGCGCCGCACCCTTGCGCAGGTTGTCCCCGCACACGAAGAAGTCCAGCGTGTTCGGGAAGTCCAGCGCCTGCCGCACCCGGCCGACGTAGGTCGGGTCGCCGCCCACGACGTCCGCGGGCGTCGGGAACTCCTTCGCCGACGGGTCGTCCACCAGCACGATCGACGGCTGCGCGCCGAAGATCTTGTGCGCCTGCTCGACGGTCACCTCGCGGGCGAACGTCGCGTGCACCGCCAGCGAGTGCGTCGTCACCACGGGCACGCGCACGCACGTCGCCGAGACCTTCAGGTCCGGGATGCCGAGGATCTTGCGGGACTCGTTGCGGACCTTCAGCTCCTCGCTGGTCCACCCCTCGTCCTTGAGCGACCCGGCCCACGGCACCACGTTGAACGCCAGCGGCGCGGGGAACGGCGAGTCCGACACCGGCAGCCCGGCGGCCTCCAGCGCCTCGCGCACGTCGCCCGCGCGCACCCCGACCGGCTTGCCCGCCAACGCCTCGGTCTCCGCGTACAGGCGGTCGATCGCCGCCTGCCCGCCGCCCGACGCCGCCTGGTAGGACGCGACGACCAGCTCGCGCAGCTCGAACTCCCGGTGCAGGGCGCCCAGCGCGGCCATCATCGACAACGTCGTGCAGTTCGGGTTCGCGATGATCCCCTTCGGGCGCTCGCCGATCCGGTCGGCGTTCACCTCGGGCACCACCAGCGGCACCTCGGGGTCCATCCGGAACGCGCCCGAGTTGTCCACCGCGACCGCGCCGCGGGCGGCGGCCACCGGGGCCCACTCGGCCGACACCTCGTCCGGCACGTCGAACATGGCGACGTCCACGCCGTCGAACGCCTCGGGCGACAGCGCGACGACGGTCAGCTCCTCACCGCGCACGGTGATCTTCTTGCCCGCCGAGCGCGGCGACGCGATCAGCCGGATCTCGCCCCACGGCACGGACTCGCGGCCGTTGATGATGTCGATCATGACGGTGCCGACGGCGCCGGTCGCGCCCACCAGCGCGAGGCGGGGCTTGCGCGGCACACCCGCACCCGAGGTCGCGCTCATCGTCCACTCCCCGCGTACACCACTGCCTCCTCGTCGCCGCCCAGCTCGAACGCGTCGTGCAGGGCCCGCACGGCGTCGTCGAGCTGCGTGTCGCGGCAGATGACCGAGATCCGGATCTCCGAGGTGGAGATGATCTCGATGTTGACGCCGGCCGCGGCCAGCGCCTCGCAGAACTGGGCGGTCACGCCGGGGTGCGAGCGCATGCCCGCGCCGACCAACGACACCTTGCCCACGTGCTCGTCGTAGAGCACCTGGTCGAAGCCGATCTCCTCGCGCGCCTTCTCCAACGCGGCGACCGCGCGCGGCCCGTCGTCCTTCGGCAGGGTGAACGTCACGTCGGTGCGGCCGGACACGGCCTGCGAGACGTTCTGCACGACCATGTCGATGTCCAGCTCCGCCTCCGCCACGACGCGGAAGATCCGCGCCGCCATGCCGGGCAGGTCGGGCACCGCGGTCACGGTCACCTTGGCCTCGGACCGGTCGTGCGCGACGCCGGTGATCATCGCCTGTTCCACGGGAAGGTCCTCCACTGACCCGGACACGATGGTCCCGGGCTTGTTGCTGAACGAAGATCGGACGTGCACGGGGACGCCGTAGCGGCGGGCGTACTCGACGCAGCGCAGCATGAGCACCTTGGCCCCGCTCGCCGCCATCTCGAGCATCTCCTCGTAGGTGATGGTCTCCAGCCGCTTGGCGTTCGGCACGATGCGCGGGTCGGCGGTGAACACGCCGTCCACGTCGGTGTAGATCTCGCAGACGTCGGCCTTCAGCGCGGCCGCCAACGCCACCGCGGTGGTGTCGGTGCCGCCGCGGCCGAGCGTGGTGATCTCCTTGCTGTCCTGGCTCACGCCCTGGAAGCCCGCGACGATCGCGATCGCGCCCTCCGCCAGCGCGTCCTGGATGCGGCTCGGCGTCACGTCGATGATGCGCGCCTTGCCGTGCACGGACGTGGTGATCACCCCGGCCTGCGAGCCGGTGTAGGACCGCGCCTCGGCGCCCAGCGAGCTGATCGCCATCGCCAGCAGCGACATGGAGATCCGCTCGCCGGAGGTGAGCAGCATGTCCATCTCGCGGGCGGGCGGCACCGGGGACACCTGGCGCGCGAGGTCGAGCAGCTCGTCGGTCGTGTCGCCCATGGCCGAGACGGCCACGACGACGTCGTTGCCCGCTTTGCGGGTCGCGACGATGCGCTCGGCCACCCGTTTGATCCGCTCGGCGCTCCCGACCGAGGAACCGCCGTACTTCTGGACGACGAGCGCCACAGACCCACTCCTCCCAGGTGCTTCAAGCCCAGCTCACCGGGGAGACTACCTGGCCCAAGGAGTGGACAGCGGTCGCCGTGACGCCCACTACCCTCGACCCGTGTCGACCCTGGAGGCGGTTCGCGTGGACCCGTACGACGCGCCCGGCGCGCGCGGGCGGCTGGCACGCGCGGCCAGACACCGGGCGACCGCGGTGCTCGCGCCCGCCCTGCTCTACCTGGCCGTGCGCGAGCTGGGCCTGATCGCGCTCCGGCTGATGGCGGCGCGGTGGGACAAGGACGTCACCCGGGCGCTCACCTCGTGGGACGGGCAGTGGTTCCTGGGCATCGCCGAGGGCGGCTACGACGACGTGCCGACGTGGCTGGTGGACGCGTTCGGGCGGCGGACGGACGAGACGCCGCTCGCGTTCTTCCCCGGCTACCCGGCCCTGGTGCGGTGGGTCGACGGGCTGCCCGGCGTGCCGACGGTCGGGGCGGCGTTCGCGGTGAGCCTGGTCAGCGGCGTCGTGTGCGCCTACGGGCTGGCCCGGCTCGGGGAGCGGGTGTCCGGCGGGTCGCGCCGGGCCGGGTTGGCGCTGGTCGTGCTGTTCGCGGCGTCGCCGATGGCCGTGGTGCTGTCGATGACGTACTCCGAGGCGACATTCTGCGCGCTGGCCGCGTGGTCGCTGGTCGGCGTGGTGGAGCGGCGGTGGCTGCTCGCCGGGGTGTGCTGCGCGGCGGCGGGCCTCGTGCGGCCGACGGCCGCGGCGCTGGTCCTGGCGGTGTGCGCGGCGGCGGCCGCGGCGGTGTGGCGGCGGCGGGACGACTGGCGGGCGTGGGTCGGCGGGCTCGTCGCGCCGCTCGGGCTGCTCGGCTACCTGGCGTACGTGGCGCTGCGCACCGGGCGGTGGGACGGCTGGTTCGCCGTGCAGCGGATCGGGTGGGACTCCCGGTTCGACGGCGGTGCCGCGACCTGGAAGTTCGCGCTGCTCATCCTGGGCGAGCCCCGGTCGGTGCTGGAGCTGGCCACGGTGTGGCTGCTGGTCGTGGCGCTCGCGCTGGTGGTGCTGAGCCTGCGGCGGGGGCCGGAGTGGCCGCTGGTCGTGTACGGCGTGGGCGTGCTCGCCATGGACCTCGGCTCGAACGGGCTGATGAACTCCAAGGCGCGGCTGCTGCTGCCCGCGTTCACGCTGCTCCTGCCCGTCGCGCTGGCGCTGGCCCGGCGGCGGACGGGCACCGCGGTGGCGGTGCTGGCCGGGGTTTCGGTGTTCAGCGCGTGGTTCGGGGCGTACGCCATCACGGCTTGGCAGTATGCGATCTGATGGAACCCCACGACCTGATCATGCGACGCTGGAGCCCCCGTGCGTTCGACGGCACGGCCGAGGTCTCCCCGGACACCGTGCGCGTGCTGCTGGAGGCGGCCCGCTGGGCGGCCTCGCACGGCAACACCCAACCCGCCCGCTTCCTGGTCGGCCACCGCGGCGACGACACGTTCGAGCGGATCTTCGCCGCGCTGCGGCCCGGCAACCGGTCCTGGGCCGGGCGGGCGTCCGTGCTGCTGGTGGGCGCGGTCGCCGAGGCCGACGAGCGCGGCCCGGTGCCGAACACCGAGTTCGGGCTGGGCCTCGCGGTGCAGAACCTGGTGCTGCAGGCCGTGGACCTGGGGCTGGTCACGCACCAGATGGGCGGCTTCGACCCGGACGCCGTGCGCGTCGCGTTCGGGCTGCCCGACCACGTGCGGCCGGTCGTGGTGATCGCGGTCGGCGTGCTCGGCGACGACGCGGACCTGCCCGAGGAGCTGCGGGCTCGGGAACGGCGGCCGCGGACGCGCAAACCGCTGAGCGAGACGGTGTTCACCGGCCGGTGGGGGCGGCCCGCCTTCGCGGACGACCCCGGCGAGGGCTGAGCGCGCCGGTTCCCCGCCGCGGGAGGAGGAGGTCGCGACGGGGAACCGAAGGGGGGTCAGCGGGCCACGACACGGGCCAGCAGACCGGCGACGACGAGCCAGAACACCGCCGCGAGGCCGTAGTTCAGGAGCACGTCGACGTTGTAGTTGCCCGTCTTGAACAGCCCCGGGAAGAACAGCGCCAGCGGCTCGGCGAGCTGCTGGATGAAGCGGAAGAACGCGTTGCCGGCGTTCACCCCGATCAGGATCATGAGGATGTACAGCACCTCGATGGCCGCGAAAGCGGCACCGACACCGCGGATCACCCGGGCAGCGGTGTAGTTCCCGCTGCGCGTTGAGGTTCGCCATCTGGACATGTCAAGAAGGTGCCCGCCCCACGATCGAGTGAAACTCGAGCGGGTGAAGTTCCACCATCTGGGCGGTCGGTTCCACCTCGGCGCGGAATGTGGTTAACCTGTCCGACGTGGCACGTGCCCTCCTGCTTCGCCGCCGTGACGGGGTCTGATCAGACCGGCCCCCCGTCGCGGGATCGAGCGTTGCCGCCGGTCGTCCGATCCCCGGCAGCAGCAGGAGCACTCCCGATCATGAGCACCAGTCACGACGCGTACACCTCCGGCACGAGCCGCATCCGGCCCCCGGCCCGCCCCGTGCCCGGCCAACCCGCGTGGAACCCCCAGCGCGGCACGTCCATGCCCGTGCACCGCTACCGGCCCTTCCACGAGCAGGTGGAGACCATCGACCTGCCGGACCGCACCTGGCCCGGCAAGCGGATCACCCAGGCGCCCCTGTGGTGCGCCGTCGACCTGCGCGACGGCAACCAGGCGCTGATCGACCCCATGTCGCCCGCGCGCAAGCGCAAGATGTTCGACCTGCTGGTCCGGATGGGCTACAAGGAGATCGAGGTCGGCTTCCCGGCCGCCTCGCAGACCGACTTCGACTTCGTCCGCGAGATCATCGAGGACGGCGCGATCCCGCCCGACGTGACCATCCAGGTGCTGACCCAGTGCCGCCCCGAGCTGATCACCCGCACGTTCGAGGCGCTGCGCGGCGCGGCCAAGGCGATCGTGCACTTCTACAACTCGACGTCCGTCCTGCAGCGGCGGGTCGTGTTCAAGTCCGACCGCGAGGGCATCAAGAAGATCGCCACCGACGCCGCCGCGTTCGCGCTGGAGCAGGAGAAGCTCTACCCGGAGACCGAGTTCCGCTACGAGTACTCCCCCGAGTCCTACACCGGCACCGAGCTGTCCTACGCGCTGGAGGTCTGCGACGCCGTGTCGGCGGTCATCCGGCCGACGCCGGAGAAGCCGCTGATCATCAACCTGCCGGCGACCGTCGAGATGGCCACCCCGAACGTGTACGCCGACTCGATCGAGTGGATGTCGCGCAACCTGGCGCGCCGCGACTCGATCATCCTGTCGCTGCACCCGCACAACGACCGCGGCACCGGCGTGGCCGCGGCCGAGCTGGGCTACCTGGCGGGCGCGGACCGGATCGAGGGCTGCCTGTTCGGCAACGGCGAGCGCACCGGCAACGTGTGCCTGGTGACGCTGGGCATGAACCTGTTCAGCCAGGGCGTCGACCCGCAGATCGACTTCTCCGACATCGACGAGATCCGGCGCACGGTCGAGTACTGCAACCAGCTGCCCGTGCCCGAGCGGCACCCCTACGGCGGCGACCTGGTGTTCACCGCGTTCTCCGGCTCGCACCAGGACGCGATCAAGAAGGGCTTCGAGGCCCTGGAGGACGCCGCCAAGGCCGCCGGGCAGCACGTGGACGAGTACCAGTGGGACGTGCCGTACCTGCCGATCGACCCCAAGGACGTCGGCCGCAACTACGAGGCCGTGATCCGGGTCAACTCGCAGTCCGGCAAGGGCGGCGTGGCGTACCTGATGAAGACCGAGCACCACCTGGACCTGCCGCGCCGGCTCCAGGTCGAGTTCTCCAAGGTCATCCAGGAGGTCACCGACACCCGGGGCGGCGAGATCGGCCCCAAGGACATGTGGGACGCCTTCGCCGAGGAGTACCTGAACGGGACGGTGCCGCTGAAGCTGCTGCGGCAGGAGGTGTCCGGCGACGGCAGCGGCCACGAGCGGATCACGGCCGTCGTCGTGGTGGACGGCGAGACGCAGGAGATCACCGGCAGCGGCAACGGCCCGATCGCCGCGTTCGTCGACGCGCTGGCCACCGTCGGCTACGACGTGCGGGTGCTGGACTACGTCGAGCACGCGCTGTCGTCGGGCGACGACGCCCGTGCGGCGGCGTACCTGGAGTGCGCCGTGTCGGACCGCGTGCTGTGGGGCGTGGGCATCGACAGCTCGACCGTGGTGGCCTCGCTGCGCGCCCTGGTCTCCGCGATCAACCGCGCCAACCGCTAGTGCCCGACGGGCCGCCTCGCCGCCGGACGGTCGGCGAGGCGGCCCCGGTCACCGCCCGGCGAAGAACCCGCGCACGTCCGCGACCAGCAGGTCCGGCCGCTCCAGGGCCAGGAAGTGGCCGCCCCGGTCCAGCTCGGTCCAGCGCACGACGCGGTGGTCGCGCTCGGCCCACCGCCGGACCGTCACGTCGCGCGCCGAGACCAGCACCCCGGTCGGCACGGTCGCCGGCGGCCGCTCGTCCCAGCCCTTGGCGGAGATCTCCTCGTAGTAGACCTGCGCCGCGGACGCGGCCGTGCCGGTCAGCCAGTACAGCGACACGTCGGTCAGCACCCGGTCGCGGCTCACGCTGTCCTCGGGCAGGCCGTCCTCCGGGTCGGTCAGCTCCTTGAACTTCTCCACGATCCAGGCGAGCTGCCCCACCGGCGAGTCGTGCAACGCGTAGGCCACGGTCTGCGGGCGCTTGGCGTTGCACCGGAGGTAGCCGTCGTTGAAGTCCCGCATGGCCGCCCAGCGCCGCTGCTCGACCTCCGTGAGGCCGTCGAGCTCGCCCTCCTCGCCGACGGGGAACGCCAGCAGGGCGTTGAGGTGGATGCCGACCACGCGGTCCGGCGCGCGCCGGCCCATCTCGGGGGCGACCCACGACCCGGTGTCGTAGCCCTGCACGCCGTACCGCTCGTACCCGAGCGCCGCCATCAGCTCCACCAGCACGCCCGCCATCCGCGCCGCGCCCATGCCGGGTCCGGCCAGCGGGGTGGAGAAGCCGAACCCGGGCAGCGACGGGACGACCAGGTGGAACGCGCGGGACGGGTCGCCGCCGTGCGCGTGCGGGTCGGACAGGGGGCCGATCACGTCGAGGAAGTCCGTCACGCCGCCCGGCCAGCCGTGCAGCAGGACCAGCGGCAGGGCGTCCGGCTCGGGCGAGCGCACGTGCAGGAAGTGCACGGTCTGGCCGGCGACGTCGGCCAGGAACTGCGGGTGCCGGTTGATCTCCGCCTCGTGCGCGCGCCAGTCGTAGCGGGTGCGCCAGTGCTCGGCGAGGTCCTTCAGGTAGCCCACCGGCACGCCCCGGCTCCAGCCCACGCCGGGCAGCTCGTCCGGCCAGCGGGTGTTCGCCAGGCGCGCCTTCAGGTCGTCGAGCAGCTCCTCGGGGACGTCGACGCGGAACGGGCGGATGTCGTGCTCTGTCATGGCCGCGACGCTGGGGACCCGTTGGGACGGTGCCGGTCCTAACGATCGGGCAGGCTCGACGCCATGGTGGACACGTCCTCGCGGCTGCTCCGGCTGCTGTCGCTGTTGCAGACCCGGTGCGACCGGTCCGGCGCCGAGCTGGCCGACCGGCTGGGCGTCACCCCGCGCACCGTCCGCCGGGACGTCGAACGGCTGCGCGACCTCGGCTACCCGGTGCACGCCACCCGCGGCACGGCCGGGTACCGGCTCGGCGGCGGGGCCGCGCTGCCGCCGCTGCCGCTGGAGGACGACGAGGCGGTCGCCGTGGCGGTCGGGCTGCGCACGGCGGCGGGCGGCTCGGTCGCCGGGATCGAGGAGACGTCGCTGCGGGCGCTGGCCAAGCTGGAGCAGGTGCTGCCCGCGCGGCTGCGGCACCGGGTCGGCGCGCTGCACTCGGCGACCGTCCGGGTCGGCGCGGGAGGCCCCCGGGTGGACCCGGACGTGCTCGTGGCCATCGCCGACGCGTGCCGGCGGTGCGAGTCGCTGCGGTTCGACTACACCGGCGCCGGCGGCGTCCGCACCACCCGGTCCGCCCAGCCGCACCGCCTGGTCAGCCTCGGCCGGCACTGGTACCTCGTCGCCTGGGACACCGACCGCGACGACTGGCGCAGCTTCCGCGTCGACCGGCTCGCGCTGCGCACGCCGAACGGCCCGCGCTTCGCGCCGCGCGAGCCGCCCGACGGCGACGTGGCCGCCTACCTGGAGCACCGGCTGTCGTCACGGGCCTGGCCGGTGCGGGCGACCGTCGCGCTGCACGAGCCGGCCGCCGCCGTGGCCGACCGGGTCTGGCCCGGCACGGGCGTGGTCGAGGCCGTGGACGACCGGAGCTGCCTGCTGCACGTCGGCGCGGAGAACGCCCGCGACCTCGTGTGGATGATCACCTCCGTGGACGTGGACTTCACCCTCCTCGACGGTCCGCCGGCCCTGGTCGACGCGCTGCGCGAGCACGCCGACCGCTGCCGGCGCGCGATCAGTCGAACCAGAGCGACCTGATCGTGTAATTCCCGGCCAGGTTTCCCTGGTCGCCCGCCACGGTGCTGCCGATCCGGCCCTCGTAGTTGTGCTCCCGGTAATAGTGCACCCGGTCGTTGGACCGGTTCCGCACCGATTTCGGGTTCACCAGGCCCCACGAGCAGATCTCGTTCGCCCGGGCGTTGCTCTGCGAGTACTGGCACCGGTCGCCCCGGCCGTCGCTGTCCCGGTAGAAGCAGATGTAGTGGTCGCTGCAGTCCCACGCGGCGGGCGCCGGGGCCGCCGCGGCCGCGGGCGTGGAGGCCGACGCGGCGCACAGGCCGATCGCGCAGAGCAGTTTCGCCGCGTGCGCGGCCGATCGGGGAACACGCATGGAGATCACCCTCCCGATGATCGCGAAAAGCATTTCCCACGAAATGTGGAATGCCCCGCGACCGTACCCCCGGGCGAGGAACGGGAACCAGTCGCACAAAAGCGTGAAGGACGAAAACACTTACCACGGAATTCGGCGGAATCACCACCGCCACCGGAACGGGACCGGATTCGCACCCGGCCGGGTGGCGGGTGGTGGACGGCGCGTGGTCACCGGCGGAACGCCGAGGGCGCCGACGGGCCGGAGACGGTCGGGAGGGCCGCGCGGGCGGCTCAGCGCCGGGCGGGGGGCGCCGCGGCCACCTGGTCCAGCCGGGCCCGGACCGCCGCCCTGGCCCGCTCGTACGCGTGCGGGTCGTCGTGCAGGACCGACCGGGCGTTGGCCAGCTCCAGGAACGCGATCAGCTCGAACGCCAGCTGGTCGGGGTCGGCGACCGACCCGGTCGCGGCGATCGTGTCGCGGACGTAGGCGTGCCACTCGGCGCCGTACCGGGCGATCGAGTCGCGCACCCGACCGGGCCGGGCGTCGAACTCGGCCTGCACGGCGTAGAAGAAGCACCCGCCCGGGAACGTGCGCCGCTCCGAGTACGCGAGCCAGCCGTCCAGCAGCCGCTCCAGCCGGTCCAGCCCCGGCGGCGCGACCAGCGCGGGCTCGACGACCTCGGCCGCGAAGATCGCCGCCGCCGCGCGCACGGTCGCGAGTTGCAGCTCCTCCTTCGAGCCGAAGTGCGCGAACACCCCGCTCTTGCTGACCCGCAGCTCGGTGGCCAGCCGCCCGATCGACAGGCCCTCCAGGCCCTCGACCGAGGCGATCTCCGCCGCGCGCCGCAGGATCTGCCGCCGCGTCTGCTCGCCGCGCTCCACCCGTCCGTCGACCTTCACGGCCCCCACGCTAGCCCCCTTGACCCGACCCGAACTAATTGTACGATCGTTCGTACAACCTGAGGGGCGGAGGAACCGTGGATCTCCTGGACCTGAACCGGCAGTCGCTCGACCTGAACCTGGAGCTGATGGCCGGCCTGGACGAGTCGCACCTGGACCTGGCCACGCCGTGCGCCGGGTGGACGGTGTACGAGCTGCTGCGCCACCAGGTCGAGACGACGCTGTCGTTCGCCGCGGCGATCACCCGCACCGCCGTGGCCGAGCCGGCGAGCGACGACATGCCCACCGCCTACCGGGCGGCGGCCGACGCGGCCACCGAGGCGTTCCGCGCGGACGGGGTGCTGGAGCGCGACGCCGAGTTCCCCGGCTACGGCCGCCGGCCGGGCCGCGACCTGGTGGCCGCGCACTTCGTGGACGGCCTGGTGCACTCCTGGGACCTGCGCCGCGCGATCGGCGTGGACAGCGCGCTCGACCCGGAGCTGGCCACCGCCGCCTTCCGGATGGCCCGCCGCTACCCGACCACGCCGGACGTGCGCGGGCCCGGCGCGGCGTTCGCGCTGCCGGTCCCCGTGCCGGACGACGCGCCGATCACCGACCGCCTGGTCGGGCTGCTGGGCCGTTCGCCGCGCTGGCCGGCGTGACGACCCCGGGCCGGGGGCGCGACCGCAGGGGGAGGCGCCCCCGGCCCGTACCACCCCGGTATGACGTCGGGGTCGGCACCGCGGACCGACGACCCGCGACCCGATCGCGCCTAGCGTTCGGTGCGTGAGCACGCCATTCGCCCGTCTCGGGATCCACCCGCGGCCCGGTGTCGCCCGGGCCGTCGTCGCGGCCGTGCCCGCGCTGCTCGCCCTGTACCTGGCCGCCCGCGGCCGGCTCTACCCGCTCTGGCCGGACACCGCCGGCGCCCTCGGCCACCCGTTCACCGCCGACCCCGGCCTCGGCGGCGCGTGGGGCGGTCCCACCCTCGCCGGGGCGTGGCTCGTGCACGCCCTGATCGCGCTCGGCGGCCAGGTGCTCTGCCTCGCCGCGCTGCGCGCCCTCTACCGGCCGCGGAACCGCTAGGCCGGCTCGGACCGCACGTCGTCGTCCGGCACGACCGCGCCTTCGTCGTCCACGAACCGCACCCGCACCGGGCGTCCGTCGACCGACCGGTACGCGACCCCCGTCGCGGTGCGCGGCAGGTGCTCGTCGCCCCACTGCTGGAGGGCGCACAGCACCAGGTTCAACCGCCGGCCCGCCTCGGTGAGGCGGTAGCCGTCGCGCGGGCGCTGGCCCGGCTCCCGGTAGCCCTGCCGGGCCAGCAGACCGGCGTCGACCAGCTTCGCGAGCCTGGCCGCGAGCACGTCGGACGCGATGCCGAGCCGCGCGCGGAACTCCGAGAAGCGGGTCGCACCCACGAACGCCTCGCGCAGCACGAGGAGGGTCCAGCGCTCGCCGACCACGTCCACCGCCCTGGCCAGCGAGCAGGTCGACCCGTCGGGTTCCGTCACGTTCCCCAGTATGGCCCGGTCACGCGCCCGGAGCCGGTCCCGGCTAAGTTGGAAATACCAACTCACCTGGGAGACAGACCCATGAAGATCGCCAACTCGGTCGCGCTGGTCACCGGGTCCAACCGCGGCCTGGGCCGGCACTTCGCCCGCCAGCTGGTGGAGCGGGGCGCGGCGAAGGTCTACGCGACCGCGCGCGACGCCGGCGCGGTGGACCTGCCGGGCGTCGAGGCGCTGCCGCTGGACATCACCGACCCGGCGGCCGTGGCCGCCGCCGCGGCCCTCGCGCGCGACGTGACCCTGCTGGTCAACAACGCGGGCATCATCACCGGGGCGAACCTGGTCACCGGCGACCCGGCCGAGATCAGGCGGGAGATGGACACGCACTTCTACGGCACCCTGGAGGTGATCCGCGCGTTCGCGCCGGTCCTCGCGGCCAACGGCGGCGGCGCGATCCTGAACGTGCTGTCCTCGATGTCGTGGGTGTCCTACGACCGCGCCACCGCCTACAGCGCGGCCAAGGCGGCGCAGTGGAGCCTCACCAACGGCGTCCGGGTGGAGCTGGCGGCGCAGGGCACGCTGGTCACCGGCCTGCACCTCGGGCCGACCGACACGGACATGACGGCGGGCCTCGACGTGCCGAAGAACGACCCGGCCGACGTCGTCCGCGCCGCCCTGGACGGCATCGAGGCCGATCGGGTCGAGGTGCTGGCCGACCAGGGCGTCGTGGAGCTGAAGGCCGCGCTGTCCGCCGACCCGCGCGTGCTCTACCCGCAGGTCGTCTGACCGCGGGTCCGGGGGCGCCGGCGCGCGCCCCCGGACACCGGGCTCACGGGTTCAGCGCCTCCGTCACCGAGGCCGGGCCGCCCAGCGGGACGTCCGGCGAGATGCCGTCCTCCTCCACCAGCACGGTCTCCACCTCGTGCGGCCGCAGCGCGCCGGAGCGGATGTCCTCCGCCCAGTGGCACGCCACCTTGTGCCCCGGCAGCACCTCGCGCAGCTCGGGCCGCTCGGTGTCGCACCGGGTCGCCTGCCGCCACGGGCAGCGGGTGTGGAACCGGCAGCCCTTCGGCGGGTTCGCGGGCGACGGCAGGTCGCCGGTCAGCAGGATCCGCTCCCGCCGGTCCTCGACCAGCGGGTCCGGCACGGGGATCGCCGACAGCAGCGCCCGGGTGTACGGGTGCAGCGGCTCGGTGTAGAGGTCGTCCGAGGTCGCCTCCTCCACCAGGCCGCCCAGGTACATGACGCCGACCCGGTCGGAGATGTGCCGCACCACGGCGAGGTCGTGCGCGATCACCAGGTAGGTCAGCCCGAACTCGTCCTGCAGCTCCTCCAGCAGGTTCACGACCTGCGCCTGCACCGACACGTCCAGCGCGGACACCGGCTCGTCGGCGATGATCAGGTCCGGCTCGACCGCCAGCGCCCGCGCGATGCCGATGCGCTGCCGCTGGCCGCCGGAGAACTCGTGCGGGTACTTGCGCAGCGACGTGGACGGCAGCCCGACCGCGGCCAGCAGCTCGCGCAGCCGCTTGCCGGTCGCCTCGCGGCCCTTGTCCAGGCCGTGCGCCCGCAGGCCCTCGACCAGGATCGACTCCACCGACTGCCGCGGGTCCAGGGACGACATGGGGTCCTGGAACACCATCTGCATCCGGCGCCGCATCCGGCGCAGGCCCTCGCCCTTCAGCGTCGACAGGTCCGTGCCGTCGAACACCACGCGGCCCGCCGTCGGCTCGGTCAGCCGCAGCACCGCCCGCCCGAGGGTGGACTTGCCGCAGCCGGACTCGCCGACCAGGCCGTAGGTCTCGCCGCGGCGCACCGACAGGTCCACGCCGTCCACCGCGTAGACGTGGCCGACCGTGCGGTCGAGGACCACGCCGCGCTTGATCGGGAAGTGCACCTTGATGCCCTCGACCGAGACGAGCGTGTCCGTCGCCGTTCCCGGCTGGGGGGTCACGGCAGTGCTCACACCGACACCTCCTCGACCACCGGGGGCCGCACCGGGTTGTGGCAGCGCAGCAGCCGGCCGCCGCCGATGTCCTCCTGCTCCGGCGTCACCTGGACGCACACGTCCAGCTTGTTGGGGCACCGGGGCGCGAACGCGCACCCCTGCGACCACGGGATGTTGTCCGACACCGAGCCCCGGATGGGGTTCAGCTTCTCGCCGCGCGGCGCGTCCAGCCGCGGGATCGACGACAGCAGGCCGTGCGTGTACGGGTGGCGCGGCGCGGCGAACAGCTCGTGCCGGTGCGCCTTCTCCACCACGCGCCCGGCGTAGAGCACGTTCACCTCGTCGCACAGGCCCGCGACCACGCCCAGGTCGTGCGTGATCATCACCAGCGCGGTGCCCAGGTCCCGCACCAGCTCCTTGAGCAGCGCCAGGATCTGCGCCTGGATGGTCACGTCCAGCGCCGTGGTCGGCTCGTCCGCGATCAGCAGCCGCGGCCGGCAGGCCAGCGCGATCGCGATCAGCGCGCGCTGCCGCATGCCGCCGGAGAGCTGGTGCGGGTACTCCGACAACCGCCGGGTCGGGTCGGGGATGCCGACCTTGTCCAGCAGCTCCGCCGCCTCCACCATCGCCTTCTTGCGCGGCATGTCCCGGTGCCGCTCCAGCACCTCGGTCACCTGGATGCCGATCGGGATCACCGGGTTCAGCGAGGACAGCGGGTCCTGGAACACCATGGCCAGGTCGCGGCCGCGCCGGTCGCGCATCTCCCGGTCCGACAGCGACAGCAGGTCCGCGCCCTCGTACCGCACCGAACCGGTCACCCGCGCGCCGCGCTTGGGCAGCAACCCCATGATCGCGAGCGACGTCACGGACTTGCCGCACCCCGACTCGCCGACCAGGCCGACGGTCTGGCCCGGCTCCACGTCGAAGCTCACGTGGTCCACGGCGGTGAAGGGCTTCTCCCCCTTGCGCTCGAACACCACGGTGAGGTCACGCACTTCCAGTAGCGCCACCGCCGCTACCTCCGGTTCTTCGGGTCGAGGGCCTCGCGCAGCGACTCGCCGAGCAGCGTGAAGCCCAGCGCGACGACGATGATGGCCAGCGCCGGGTACAGGGCCAGCTCGAACTTCACGTCGATGTACGCCTGCGACTTGCTCAGCATCAGGCCCCACTCGGCCCGGTTCGGGTCGGGGTCGCCCAGGCCCAGGAACGACAGCGACGCGGCCTCGATGATCGAGGTCGCGAGGGTCAGCGTGGCCTGCACGATCACCGGCCCCAGCGAGTTCGGCAGCATGTGCCGGAACACGATGGTCCGCCGCTTCACGCCCAGGGACGTCGCGGCCAGCACGTGGTCGCTGTGCCGCTGGCTGAGCATCGACCCGCGCAGCAGGCGGGCGAAGATCGGCACGCTGACCACGGCCACCGCGATGATCACCGTGGTCTGGCTGCCGCGGCTGGCCAGCGCGGCGATGGAGATCGCCAGCAGCAGGCTCGGCACGGACAGCAGGATGTCGGTCACCCGCATCAGCAGGGTGTCCACCCAGCCGCCGAGCGCGCCCGCGAGGCCGCCGATCAGCATGCCGATCGCGGCGCCGACCAGCGTCGCCACCACGCCGACGATGAGCGACTGCTGCGAGGCGACCAGCAGCCGGCTGAAGAAGTCGCGGCCGAACTCGTCGCTGCCGAGCAGGAAGCCCGGCTGGGGGCCGGGGATCGAGTCGGCCCGCAGGTTCTCCAGCAGCTCCGGGTACCGGACGAACGGGTCCTTGGGCGCCAGGAACGGCGCGAAGATCGACAGCAGCACGAACGCCAGCACGATGACCGCGCCGGTGATGGCGACCGGGTTGCGCGCCATCCGCTTGAAGGCGTCCGCCGCCAGGCTGGTGCCCGCCGACTCGGCCAGGGCGTCGACCTTCTTCTTCTTGCGGTCCAGCAAGGAGGTCATGACGTCCGCACCCTCGGGTCGATGATGGCGTAGGAGATGTCGACCAGGAGGTTCACCAGCACGTACACCGCCGCGGCCAGCAGGATCAGCGCCTGCAGCCGGGGGTAGTCGCGGCGCTGGATGCCCTCGCTGAGCAGCGAGCCGAGCCCGCCCCACGCGAACACCTTCTCGGTCAGCACCGCGCCGCCGAGCAGCAACCCGGTCTGCAGGCCGATCGTGGTCGACACCGGCAGCAGCGCGTTGCGCAGCACGTGCCGGGTGCGCACCACGGTCGCCTGCAGGCCCTTGGCGTTGGCGGTGCGGATGAAGTCCTCGTTCAGCACGTCCAGCACGGACGCGCGGGTGA
This sequence comes from Actinosynnema sp. NPDC059335, assembly GCF_042752395.1. Classification (NCBI taxonomy): domain Bacteria; kingdom Bacillati; phylum Actinomycetota; class Actinomycetes; order Pseudonocardiales; family Pseudonocardiaceae; genus Actinosynnema; species Actinosynnema sp. NPDC059335. The sequence goes on from NZ_JBHYXZ010000001.1 coordinate 126,997, forward strand.
TCCGGACGATCACCGCCAGCGGGATGCTGCTCAGCGCGATCGCCGGGAGCACGAGGTGCCACAGCGCGTTCGCGGTGGCGTCCCACTCGCCGGTGAGCATCCCGTCGAGGGTGGCGAACCCGGTGACCCGGGTGGCGTCGATGTCCGCGTCCTGGCGACTGGACGGCGGCAGCAGCCCCAGCTCCTGCGCGAACACGTACTTGAGCACGATGCCCAGGAAGAACACCGGGACGGCGATGCCGGTCAGGGTGCCGACGATGGTCAGGTTGTCGAAGAACTTGCCCCGGTGGCTCGCCGCCAGGTAGCCGAGGGGGATGCCGAGCGCGATCGCGAACAGCAGGGCCACCACGGACAGCTCGATGGTGGCGGGCAGCGCGCGGCCGATCTCCTCCAGCACCGGGTCGGCCGAGATGATCGAGTTGCCCATGTCGCCGGTCAGCATCCGACCGAGGAACTTGAAGTACTGGAGGTACACGGGCTGGTCGAGCCCCATGACCTGCTCCAGCGCGGCGACTTTCTCGGGGGTGGCCTTGTCGCCGAGCAACGCCGTGGCCGGGCCACCGGGCAGTGACCGCAACCAGGCGAACACCAGCACCGACAGGACGAAAAGCGTGGGTATCGCTTGCAACAGGCGGCGAATGGTGAATCGCAGCATGGGGGAATCCTCGGAACAGCACGAGTGGTGGCGCCCGGGGTTCGAGCGCCACCACTCATGGGCTTGGACGGGTCAGTCCTTGGTCACCGTGTCGAAGCGCTCGTCGGTCAGCGGGCTCGGGATCAGGCCCTTGATCTTCTTGTTCACCACGATGCCGGGCGGCGAGTGCGAGATCGGCACGGCGGGCAGGTACTTGCTCAGCAGGTTGCGGTTGACCTGCTTCCACGCGTCGGCGTGCTGGTCCGGGTCGACCACGGCGTCGGCCGCGGCGATCTCGCCGAACAGGGCCGGGTCGTCGAAGCCGAACTCGGGCTTCGACCGGCCGAAGAACGTGCCCGCGAAGTTGCCGGCGTCGTTGTAGTCACCGGTCCAGCCGAGCAGGTGCAGGTCGTGCTTGCCGAACTTCTGCACGTCGTCCTTGTAGCCGCCGTTCCACGGGCGGGGCACCGTCTCGACGTTGATGCCGACGGCCTTGAGGTCCTCGGCCATCGCCGCGGCGTAGTCCACCGGGTTCGGCATGTACGGCCGGCTGACCTCGGTCGGCACGTAGAACTTCAGCGTCAGGTTCTCCGCGCCGGCCTGCTTGAGCAGGTCCTTCGCCTTGGCCGGGTCGTAGGCGTACTTCGTCACGTCGTCGGCGTAGCCCGCGACCGTCTTGGGCTGGTACTGCGTGGCGACCTCGGCGCCCTCGGGCAGCTTGGTCTTGACGAGCTGCTCGCGGTTGACCGCGTAGGCGATGGCCTGGCGCACCCGCAGGTCCTTAAGGGCCGGCGTGTTCGCCTGGTTGATGCCCAGGTACATGATGTTGAACGCGGGGCGGATCAGCACGTCGAAGCCGTCGCCCTCCAGGGACTTGAAGTCCGCCGGGCTCGGGTAGTCGTAGGCGTCGATCGTGCCCGCCTTCAGCTCCTGCTTGCGGGCGTTCTCGTCCTCGATGATCTTGAAGATCACCTTGTCGAGCTTGGCCTTCTCCCCGTAGTAGTCCTCGTTGCGGACCAGGGTGATGGTGTTGTTGGCCTTGTCGTAGCTCTCGAACTTGAACGCGCCGGTGCCGGTCGGGTGGTCGGTCGCGTACGCCGGGTAGCTGAACGACTCGCCGGACTGCGTGACCGCGTCCGCGTCGTACTTCTTCAGCGCCTCGGGGCTGGAGATCGAGAACGAGGTGAGGCCGAACGCGGCGGGCAGCGCGCTGCTGTAGGCGTTCAGGTTCAGGACGGCGGTGCTCTCGTCCTTGGCCTCGCACGACTTGTACAGCGGGTCGCCGGACGCGTCGCCCTCGTTCTTCGCGAAGCCCTTGAAGATGTCCGCGTAGTAGATCATCTGGCTCTGGGCGGCGGCGCCCTTCATGTTGAACCAGCGGTCGAAGTTGAAGCAGACGGCTTCGGCGTTGAACGGCGTGCCGTCGTGGAACTTCACGCCCTTGCGGAGGCTGAACGTGACCGTCTTGCCGTCCGGGGACAGCTCCCACTTCTCCGCGAGGCCGGGCGCCAGGTCGGCGGTGCCGCGCTTGTAGGTGATGAGCGTGTCGTAGATCTGCCGGGCCGGGCGGAGGCTCTCACCGTCGTCGTTGAAGATCGGGTCGAAGTTCTTCGGCTTGCCCGCCGCGCCGAAGATCAGCGTGCCCCCGGTCTTGCCGGCCGCGTCGTCCCCACCCCGCTGTGATTCAGCGCAGGCGGACAGTGCGAGCACGGCGACGCCGGTCAGGCCGATCGCGGCCGTCCATCGGCGTCGCGCCGTTCGGGAAAGAGCCATCAAACACCCCTAGTGGAAATCCGGGATCTCACGGTGTGGTCACGGACGATAACCGGTCCCCACGACCCTTCCGACGTAACAGAGGTCACGATCCGGCCACGTGGATCGGCATTCGCCTGCGTCCGGCGCACCGCCGCTGACCCAACGTGACCACGGAAGATCGGGCGAACGCGCTCCGACGCTGTACAACGGACAACGGAAACCTGCACACGTGCGGAGGGAGGTCGCCGGTGAGCCCTGTGGTCGAGTTCCGCGTCCTCGGCCCGTTGCAGGTGCTGGTCGACGGCGAGCAGGTCCCGGTGCGGGCGGGACGGCAGCGCTCGCTGCTGGTGTCGCTGCTCATGCGCGCCGGCGCCGGGGTCTCGGTGGACGAGCTGGCCGAGCACATCTGGGGCGCGGAGCCCCCGGCGCGGGCCCGCGGCACGTTGCAGACCTACGTGATGCGGCTGCGGCAGGTGCTGGGCCCGGCGGTGCCGATCCGGACCGTGCCCGACGGCTACCTGATCGACGTCGACGAGCGCACCATCGACGTGACGCGGTTCGAGCAGCTCGTCGAGGAGGGCGAGCAGGAGCGGGCCGCGGGCCGGCTGGAGTCCGCGTCGGCGATCTTCACCGCCGCGCTCGGCCTGTGGCGGGGCCCGGCGATGGTGGACGTGCCGTCGGAGGTGCTGCACCGCGACGAGGTGCCCCGCCTGGGCGAGCGGCGGCTGCACGTGGAGGAGCGCCGGGTCGAGGTGGACCTGGAGCTGGGCCGCCACGCCGAGCTGATCCCCGAGCTGTCCCGGCTGACCAGCGAGCACCCGCTGCGGGAGCGGCTGTGGGCGCAGCTCATGGTCGCGCTGTACCGGTCCGGGCGGCAGGCCGACGCGCTGGGCGCGTACCGGCGGGTCAGCGGGCTGCTGGCCGAGCAGCTCGGCATCGACCCGGGCGACGAGCTGCGGCGGGTGCACCAGCAGGTGCTGGGCGGGTCGCCCACGCTCGACCCGGGGCAGGGCGCGGCGACGGCGGGCCGGCGGGACCGGGTGGTGCCCTCCCAGCTGCCCGCCGACATCGGCGACTTCGTGGGCCGTGAGCAGGCCGTGCAGCTCATCGAGGCGTTGTTGCGCACGGCGCAGGGCGTGCCGGTGGTGACGCTGGCCGGGCCGCCCGGCGTGGGCAAGACCGCGTTGGCGGTGCACGCGGCGCACCAGATGCGGCGGTTCTTCCCCGACGGGCAGCTCTACGTGAACCTGCGCGGGTACGCCCAGGGGCCGCCGCTGAGCGCGGTGGACGTGCTGCCGCGGTTCCTGCGGGCGCAGGGCGTGCCGCCCGAGTCCGTGCCGCTGGACCAGGACGAACAGGAGGCGATGTTCCGGTCGCGGCTCACCGGGCAGCAGGTGCTGCTGGTCCTCGACAACGCCGCCAACGCCGAGCAGATCCGGCCGCTGCTGCCCGGCTCGCCGGGGTGCGCGGTGCTCGTGACCAGCCGCGACACCCTCCGCGGCCTGGCGGTCAGCCACGCCGCGTCCAACGTGCGGCTGGACGTGCTCGACCGGTCCGAGACGCGGGCGCTGCTGGCCGGGATGCTCGGCGAGGACGTGGTGGCGTCGCAGTCCGAGGCGGCCGACGAGCTGGCCGAGCTGTGCGCGCACCTGCCGCTGGCGCTGCGGATCGCGGCGGCGAACCTCCTGTCCCGGCCGGAGATCACCATCGCGTCGTACGTGGAGGAGCTGCGGGCCGGCAACCGGCTCGCGGCGCTGGCCGTGGAGGGCGACGAGCGGGCGGCCGTGCACGCCGCGTTCGACCTGTCGTACACGGCGTTGAAGCCGGAGCTGGCCTCGCTGTTCCGGCTGCTCAGCCTCGCGCCGGGCGACATCACCCCGGACGTCGCGGCCGCGCTGGGCGGGCTGACCACGCAGGACGCGCGCCGCCGGCTCGACCGGCTGGCCACGGCGAACCTCGTGGACAACCACGCGCCCGGCCGCTACCAGTTCCACGACCTGCTGCGGGACTACGCGGCCGAGCGGCGCGAGGTCGAGGACGACCCGGCGGAGACCGCGCAGGCCTCGAAGCGGCTGCTGGACTGGTCGATCCGGTCGGTGGACAACGCCACGGACGCGTTCAAGAGCACGCTGCTGCGGCTGCCGCGGACCGACGTCGTGGCGGGCGTCACGCCGCGCCTGTTCTCCACCTCGGCGGAGGCGCTGGCCTGGCTGGACGCCGAGCGCGGCAACCTGGTCGGGCTCGTGGTGCACGCCGCCGACCGCCGGCCGGACCGGGACGTGTGGCAGCTCGCCGACGCGTTGCGGCGCTACTTCTACACGATCGGCCTGCCGGTGGAGTGGCTGGCGACCGCGAAGGCCGGGCTGGCGGTGGCGCAGGAGTCGCAGGACGCGCTCGGCGAGGTGGCGATGCTGTCGTCGCTGGGCACCCTGTACTGGGCGATCGGGCAGCACCGCGTGGCCGCCGACTACTTCCGCCGGGCGATCCCGATCCAGCAGCGCACCGGCGCCGCGCCCGCCGTGGAGGCCGCCGTGCTGGCGAACCTCGGCGCGGTCTGCATCGACGTGGGCGACCTGGAGCAGGCCGCCGGGCACCTGGAACGCGCGCTGGTGATCACCCGGACCATCGGCGCGCTCCAGCAGGAGGGCATCGCCCAGCTCAACCTCGGCGGCGTCTACATGCAGCTCGGGCAGCTCGACCGGGCGGTGTCGTCGTTCGAGGGCGCGCTGGACGTCGGCAACCGGCTGGGCGCGTGGATGACGCAGGCCGACAGCCACCGGGCGCTGGCCGAGGTGCACCTGTTCCTCGGGCAGCCGCAGCGGGCCGCGCAGCTCTACGAGAGGTGCGGGGAGCTGTACGAGCGGGCCGGCGCGCGGCGGTTGGCGCACATCGCGCACGAGGGCTTGGCGTTGACCTACGTGATGCGGGGACGCTGGACCGAGGCGGAGCACGAGGCCGGGCGGGCGGTGGCGATCGCGCAGGAGCTGGGCAACCTGAAGGGGCTGTGCGACGCGAAGAACGCCCTCGGCGAGGCGTTGTGCGGGCTGGGCAGGCTGGACGAGGCGGTGGAGCACACGACCGAGGCGCTGCGGATCGCCGAGGAGACCGGCTACCCGCTGGGCATCTGCGCGGCCCGGCGTGGCCTCGCGCTGACCCACCGGGCGGCGGGCCGGTGGGACGAGGCGCGGTACTCGGCGAGCCAGGCGCTGGACAGCGCGGTCCGCTACCGGCTGCGGATCGCCGAAGTCGACGTGCTGGCCGTGCTGGGGCGGATCCGGCTCGACCAGGGCGACGTGGCGCAGGCGCTCGACCTGGCGCTGCGGTGCGCGGCGGCGAGCGCGACCACGGGGCAGCGGTTCGTGCAGGCCAGGGCCGCGCACCTGGCCGGTGACGCGCTGGCCGCCCGCGGGGACCTCGCGGGCGCGCGGCGGCACTGGCAGGGCGCGCTGGAGTGGTTCACCGCGATCGGGTCGCCGGAGGCGGACGTCGTCCGGGCATCGCTGGACCGGTGAGGCAGGCTTCCGCCCAGCCGCGCCGGGGACCCGGGCGTTCGGGCGTCGGTGCTCGGGCGTCGGCTGCCGGGGCGTCGGCGACTCGACCGCCGGGTGCTCGGCGTCGAGTGGTCGGACGTCGGCGACTCGACCGCCGGTGCCCGGGGTCGGGTCGTGGTCAGTCGGGCGTGATGATCCGGTCGGCGCGGGCCTTCGTGCCGTCCACGGCGAACCAGCCCCGTTCGAACGCCTGCCAGCGCCGCAGGTGCTCGCGGCTCGCCTCGCCGTCCCGGGCCACGGCCCGGCGCAGCCGTTCCTCCGGGTCGGGCACCTCGACCCAGATCGCCTCGTCCAGCAGCGGCGCGATCGAGCGGCGGGCCGCCGAGACGCCCTCGATGACCAGCACCTCCGGCACCGGCACGCGCACCAGGTCGCCGGGCTTCGGCGAGCCGCCCGTCCAGTCCATGCGCCGGTAGCGGGCCTCGCGGCCGTGCCGGAGCGGGTCGAGGACGTCGGCGACCAGGCGCGGCCACCACGACACCGGGTCGGTCCAGGTGGCGAAGTGGTCCGTGGGCACCACGACCGCGCCCGGCCGCAGGGCCAGGCGCGCCGCGTAGGTCGACTTGCCCGAGCCGGACGGCCCGTCGACCGCGACGATCCTCACATGCTGCGCCGGCCGGACAGGGCCCGGCCGAGGGTCAGCTCGTCGGCGAACTCCAGGTCGCCGCCCATCGGCAGGCCCGACGCGAGCCGGGTGACGGTGAGGCCCGGGAAGTCGCGCAGCATCCGCACCAGGTAGGTCGCGGTCGCCTCGCCCTCGGTGTTCGGGTCCGTGGCGATGATGATCTCCGACACCTCGGTGCCGATCCGGGTGAGCAGCTGCCTGATCCGCAGCTGGTCCGGACCGACGCCCGAGAGCGGGTCGAGCGCGCCGCCCAGGACGTGGTAGCGGCCCTTGAACTCGCGGGTCCGCTCGACCGCCAGCACGTCCTTCGGCTCCTCCACCACGCAGATCAGGCTCAGGTCGCGGCGCGGGTCGCGACAGATGCGGCAGGTCGCCTCGGCCGAGACGTTGCCGCACACGTCGCAGAACACCACGCCGTCCTTCACCTTCTGCAACGCGTCCTGGAGCCGGCCGATGTCGGCCGGGTCCGCGGCGAGCAGGTGGAAGGCGATGCGCTGCGCGCTCTTCGGACCGACGCCCGGCAACCGGCCGAGCTCGTCGATCAAGTCCTGGACGGGCCCCTCGTACATCAGCCGAACAGCTTCCCGAGGCCGCCCAGGTCGTCCATCCCGCCCATGCCGCTGGCCAGCGGGCCCATCTTCTGGGCCGCCAGCTCCTGCGCGGCGCGGTTGGCGTCGCGCACGGCCGCGACCACCAGGTCGGACAGCGTCTCGACGTCGTCCGGGTCGACCACCTTCGGGTCGATGCTCAGGCTCTTCAGCTCACCGCCGCCGGACACGACGGCGGTCACCAGACCGCCGCCGGCGGTGCCGGTGACCTCGGCCTCGGCCAGCTCCTGCTGCGCAGCGGCCAACTGCTGCTGCATCTTCTGCGCCTGCTGGAGGATTTGCTGCATGTTGGGCCCACCGGGTTGCACCGCGGGTTCCTCTCTTCGGGGTCTGCCGCCGTTCGCCAGCGTAGTCGCGTCGATCAGCCCTTCAACGGGCGAGCGCCCAGCTCGTCGGCGAGGAGCTTGAGCACCACGGCCTCCGGGTCGAGCCGCTGGTCGTCCGCGTCGCCCGGCAGGGCCGCCTCGGCCAGCATCTCCTCCTCGTCCACCGGCTCCGGCGGGAGGGGCTCATCGGGCTCCGGGGGCTCGGGGGGCGGCGGGATGTCGTCCGCCGGCGGGCGGCCGGCCGGCGCGGAGCGGTTCGGCTCCGGGCGGCGGGCCTGCGCCTGGCTCGGCCGGGTCGGCGCGGGGCGCTGCGGCTTCTGCGGCGCGGGCCGGGCCGGCGCGACGGCACTCGCCTCGCCGTGCACGCACCGGACCTGCCACGTGCCGCCCAGGACCTGCGCGAACGCGGCGGCGATGGCGTCGGCGTTGCGCGGTTCGGCGAGCCTGCGGGCCAGCGGGGCGGAGGTGTGGGCGAGGGTGACCGTCGTGCCGTCGACGTCGGCGACGGTGGCGTTGGTCAGCATCGCCTCGGTGCTGCGGCTCGCGCCGCGCACCACGCTCAACAGCTCCGACCAGCGACGACGCACCTCGACCGCGTCGATGCCGCCGGAGGGCGCCGCCGCCGGGGCGGCGGGTTCCCGGTGCGTCGGCGCGTCGGCCGCCGGGGGCTGCGGCGCGGACGCGGGCCACGCGGCACTCGGCGAACCGGCGTGCGGCGGCGCGGCGTGTGACGAACCCGTGGGCGCGGCACTCGCGGGACGGGCGTGCGGCTCGGGGGTGTGGGCGGGCGCGGCGCTCGGCGGGGCGGCATGCGGCGCGCCGGCGCTCGGCGGGGCGGTGTGGGCAGGTGGGGCGGTGTGGGCGGGAGCGCCGGCGTGCGGCGGCGGCGCCGCGTCCGGGGACGGCGCGGCAGCAGGTCGCGCGGGCGTCGCCGCCCCCGCGCGGGGGGCGCCGGCGGGCCGGCGCTCGGCCCCGCCGAGCACCCGGGGGGGCGGGGGGCCGGGCGCGGCGGGGGGGGGGGGGGGGGCGGGCGCGCGCCGG
>NZ_JBHYXZ010000002.1:0-2442 GCF_042752395.1 Actinosynnema sp. NPDC059335
AACCAGCGGGGAGTCGACTGGCAGTTCACCACCGACGACGCACGCGTCAAACTCCGCCACCTATACCCCAAAGGTTAGATGCGACGGTCTACTAGGCAGTCCCGGCGTTCCGAGCCAGGTTGGAATACGACACTGACGTCACGTGACGAAAAGAGGCACAATGCCCGCCGGAGGCAACGCCATAGCCCAGATCACCGCGGACAGCCCGCGCGAGCTGGTCGTCGCCGACCTCAGCACCACGCTGTTCGCCTCCTTCGCCCGGCAGGACCAGCGGCGCAAGGGCGGCGAGTACCTGCGCGGCCTGCTCCGGGCGAACGGGCGCAAGTCCATCCGCAACATCGCTCACGCCGTCGGTGGTCAGGCCACCGAGCAGTACCTGCACCACTTCATCAACGACTCGACGTGGGACTGGAAGCCGGTCCGCCGCGCCCTGGGCGGGTACGTCCGGGGCGCGGTCGCGCCCGAGGCGTGGGTGGTGCGGCCCATGGTGATACCGAAGACGGGCAAGCACTCGGTCGGCGTGGGCAGGCGGTTCTGCCCCGACCGGGGCCAGACGCTCAACGCCCAGCAGGCCATGGGCGTCTGGGCGGCGTCGGACGAGCTGGCCGTGCCGGTCGACTGGCGGCTGCACCTGTCCCAGTCGTGGTTACGGGAGGTCGGCAGCCGCAGCAGGCCGGCGTTACCCGACGGCGTGCGCGCCGAACCCGAGACCGAGTGCGTCATCGAGGCGTTCCTCGCCACCGCGGCCCGGGCCGACTTCCCCGACCTGCCCGTGGTGGTGGAGGTGCCCAGGATCGACGTCGCAACGGTCGTCGCCCGCCTGCACCCGCGCACGCCGCTGCTCGTCCGCATCGGCGGCGGCCAGCTCCTGCGGCCGGTCGACCCCACGGCGTCGCGGCGCAGCGCCGAGCCGCGGCCCGCGCACCACATCATGACCGCGGCACGGGTGGCGCGGAAGCCGGTCGCGAGCCGGCTGCCGCTGCTGGCCGCGACCGTGCCGGTGCGCATCGCCGACGCGGTCGGCCGTCCGGTGGACCTGGTGCTGCTGGGCGTCGGGCCGGCGTCGCGGTCCTGGCCCGCCGCGCTGTGGTTGTCCAACCGGCCGGACGTCGACGTGGCGACGCTCGCGCACCTGGCCCGGCTCGCCGACCGGGTCGACCACGACTTCGCCCGGTTCGCCGACCCGGTGGGCGTGCGCGACTTCATCGGCCGGTCCTTCGCGGGCTGGCACCGGCACGTCACCCTCGCGTCGGCGGCCCACGCGGTGTTGGCCCTGACCGACACCGCGTCCGTGCGCCGGGTCGGCTGACCCGCCCCACGGCACCTCTCGTCCACATCGGACGGTTTCCGGAGCACTTCCGCCCCGCTCGGGCGCGGGACCGCGGCCGACGCCCGCCCGCCGACTCCCGGAGCGGTTCCCGCAACCTCCCCGCAACGTTTTCGCAAGGTTACGAGAATCGTTGACAGCTCACCGCGACCGGCCGAACACTGTCTGCGTCGACCGACCCTGACCGAAGGTCGACCAGGCCACCCACCGCGGACCGGGTGCCCGACCGTTGAGCCACGGCGGTCGCCCCACCGCGCCGGGTGCGATCCCGGAGCGCTCCCGCCGCCGTCGCGCCGGTGTCGCACCACGCCGAGTGGCCATTCGCCGGCCTCAACGAGGAGGAAGCACGCATATGGACGAGAACACCCCTGCGCCGCACGCCATCAGCCGCAGGATGTTCATCGGCGGCGCCGGAGCCCTGGCCGTCAGCTCCGGGCTGATCCTGCCCGGCACCGCCCACGCCCAGACCGTCACCACGAACCAGACGGGCAACCACAACGGTTACTACTATTCGTTCTGGACCGACGCCCAGGGCACCGTCTCCATGACCATGGGGTCGGGCGGGCAGTACAGCACCTCGTGGCGGAACACCGGCAACTTCGTGTGCGGCAAGGGCTGGAGCACCGGGTCGCGCCGGACCGTGCGCTACTCGGGCAGCTTCAGCCCGTCGGGCAACGGCTACCTGTGCCTGTACGGCTGGACCTCCGGCCCGCTCGTCGAGTACTACATCGTCGACAGCTGGGGCAACTACCGGCCCACGGGCACGTGGAAGGGCACGGTCACCAGCGACGGCGGCACGTACGACATCTACCAGACGATGCGCTACAACGCGCCGTCCGTGGAAGGCACCAAGACGTTCCCCCAGTTCTGGAGCGTCCGCCAGCAGAGGCGGGTCGGCGGCACCATCACCACCGGCAACCACTTCGACGCGTGGAGCCGGGCCGGCATGCAGCTGGGCAGCTTCCGCTACTACATGATCATGGCGACCGAGGGCTACCAGAGCAGCGGCAGCTCGAACATCACCGTGAGCTGACCCTCCGGTCGACAGCGCGCCCCGTGGGGGGGGGGCACCCAAGGCCCCCCACACCCAAAGGAGGGGCCAAGCACCACCGGGG